>DATDRI010000078.1:0-3681 GCA_035291825.1 Vicinamibacteria bacterium
CGCGTGCGTCCGGTCGAGTAGTCGAAGAAGGTCGGAGAGTTGATGTCCAGCGGAAGGATGAGATTCTGCCCGAGGAGATAGGTCGCATCCACCGCCAGGGAAACCGCGGGGAGAATCTGCCGATCGATACCGAGAGTGAATTGCTGTGTGTAGGGGCTTCGCCGTTTCTCCGGTGAATAGAGGGCGGCCTCCAAGTAATTGTTCCCCGGGGGCCTTACCGCTTCGGGCGGCAGGATGGGGCCGGGAAGGGTGTTGGGATAGCCGGGAAAGAGTGGGTCGCCGGGGGCAAAGGAAGCCGTGAAGAAACCCTGAGGGCTCGAGAAGATCTCGAAGCTCTCGATGGCGCTGAAGACGTAGTTGTGGAAGACGCCATAGCCGCCCCGAACCGCGGTTTTACCCTCACCCGAGGCGTCCCAATAGAAGCCCAGGCGCGGTGCAAAGTTGTTGTTGTCCGGTACCGAGCTTTCCTTCTCCCAGCGGAGCCCGAGGTTGAGCGTGAGGCTCGGCATCAGTTGCCAGTCGTCCTGGAAGAAGATCTGGACGTGGTTCTCGCTGCGCCGGAGCGTTGGGGAAGCACCGGGCGCAAAGAAGCCCTGAGTGTAGAGAAAAGGATGGGTGGCCGGGTCTTCGGGGACGAAAGGGAAAACCGCGGTGGGCGCAAACTCGTAAACACCGTCCAACGCCACCTGCAGATCGGCGTTCGTTGCGACGTGGAAAAAATCGAAACCGGCTTTGATGCCGTGGCGGCCATGGACGAGAGACAATGTGTCGGAGAGCTCCCACTGATCCTCGTTGGCGCTCTGAAAGCGGTTGGCGTTCCCGATGATGCCCTGCGTCGGGTAGACGAGTACTGGACCCTGCGGAGGCGGTTGGGCGGTGGAATCATAGGTCTCCGAAATCCAGCCCAGCCGCAACTGATTGACACGGTCCGCTCCCAGTAGCGAAGTGAGCGTGCCGTGGAGCGCCACGTCGTCGTTTCGATTTTCGCGTCGGTTCTCGAAGATATTCAAGCCACCCACTCCATCCACGATCGTCTCGTCATTCCAGACCAGCTTCGCTTCCAGTTGATGCTCCGCGTCGAGCTCATGGGTGACTTTGGCGAGGAATCGAGAATGATTCTCTCCCACCGGGAATGAGCCCTGGAAGCGTCCGTCATCCAGGGTGGCCGTCACCGCGACGTCTTGATCCTGATTCCGGTACTCGAATGCGGTGAAGAAATGGGTCTGGTCCCGACGGATGGGGCCGGAGAGCGTGAACCCGACGTCCTGCCGATGGAGCGGAGTCTCCTCGCCGGTGAGAGGGTCGTTGGCGTCCAGCGTCCCGGGTCGGATGAAGACGAACGCACCGCCGTGGTAGTCGTTGCCGCCGGACTTGGTGACGGCGCTGACGATGCCCGCCATGCTCTGACCGTACTCGGCGGAGGGCTGATTGGTAAGAACGCGGAACTCCTCCACCGACTCCAGTCCGAGATCGACTTTGGCCACGCCGTGCTGGTCCCGGGTATTGTTGAAGCCATCGAGTTGATAGGAGGTGTAACGGGCGTAGGCGCCGTTGATGTTTTGGCTCTTGGAGCCGAGGACCGTCGATCCAGGGATGAATTGAGTCACGTCGGTCACGCCGGCGGCGATGGTGACCAGATCCAGGTAGTCTCGATTCTCGAGAGGCAGCTCGGCGAGCTGAAGCTCGTCCACCGAGAGTCCGATTTGAGAAAAGCTGGTGTTGATGAGGGGCGCCTCGCCGGTGATGGTCATCGACGCCTGGACCGCACCCAAGCGAAGGACGACGTTGAGAACCGGTTTGGTATTGGCGAAATACCGGAGTCCGGCGTACCGCATGGTGGCAAAGCCGGGGGAGGCGATCTCGAGGTTGTAGGTGCCGGCGGGCATCTCCGAGAAGACGTAGTGGCCCGATGTGTTCGTGCGAACGGTACGGGTCAATCCGTTCTCTGCGTTCACCATGGTGAGTTGGACATCGGAGAGCGGCGCGCGCGACTCATCGAGAATGGTGCCGCTCAGCTCGAAGGTCGATACCTGGGCATGAGAAAGCACAGAGGAGGAGAAAAGAAGCGCCAAGTAGCCAAGAAAGGCCGGCAGGCGTTTCATCCTCACCTCCAGCGTACCGTCGAGCAACGCGGCGTAGTGTAATATTCTCGCGCAACGATCTCAAAGTCTTGACAGTCCGAATCGCTTCGTTTGCCGCGGGTTGGAAGCGCCGCATATAATCTCCGCCAAGCGTTCGGCAGGAGGGGTCTCATGAGTCAGTCGGAGTCCGTTCTCGAGGGAAAAGGAAAGAATGACTACGAAAAGTACCTGAGAATCGTGGATCTCCTGGCATGTCAGAAGACTCCGGAAGCGTTCGTCCACCACGACGAGTTGATGTTTCAGATCGTGCATCAGACGGCGGAGCTTTGGATGAAGCTCCAGATCCACGAAATTGAGGAAGCCCGGACGTGCATCCAGCAGGAGGACTGCCTCAGCGCCACGCGCTTCCGGGCGGCGCGAGGGCCAAGGTCACGTGAACTGCCTTCGGGACTCGGGAGCCGTGACATCGCTGCCCAGCGGGTAGAGAGCTTGCTGGCAGCGATCAAGAAATAGGAGGACTGTGCCTCGCTTCATTCTCCAACATCGTGTCCCTTGGCGCGACGTCGATGTCGCGGCGGTCGTCAACTACCCCCGGTTCTTCAGCTACTTCGAGATGGCGGAGCTGGAATGGGTGAGGGCCCAGGGGAAGGACTACTTGGGTTTTCTGGAAGAGATGAACATCTGGTTGCCGAGAGCGGCGGCGCACTGCAACTTTCGTGCGCCCGCCCGCCTCGGCGATCTGCTCTCCATCGAGATGGGTTTGGAGCGCTTGGGACGGTCCAGCGCCACGCTCGGCTACCAGGTTTTCCGCCTGCCAGGGCGCGAGCTGGTGGTGGACGGGCAGGTGGTGGTGGCTTCCGTCTCACGTGAACATTTTAAGTCGGTTCCGCTCCCCGAGAAGCTGAGGGATCTGCTGCAGAGATTGAAAGACCCGGAGTAGTAGTAACTTTTGCCTCCGAAACTACTTACGACTAGCGAGCACGTGTTCCCAGGCATCTTTGAGGTCCAGACTCCGAGCCAGACCTTCCAGGTCGCGGGTGACGGAAGCCGGAAGTGGGATCCCGTTGGCGCGTCTCTCCTCTTCCGTCTCGAATTCGGGCTCGCCGGGGTAACGGACGCGCGGTCCTCCGGAGTGAGAAAAGGATAGCTTCTTTAGCATGACATCGACGCGGTCGAGAAAACGTCCGAAGGGACCGAAGGCATCGATGCGAAGGGCGGCGAAAAAGTGGCCGATGTGAGCGACGCCGGGATGATCGCCTTGCGCACCGGCTAGCTCGTCTCCGAACGAGCCACCCGACAAGACGCCTGACAAGATCTCGACCGCGAGTCCGAGCCCGTAGCCTTTGAAGGCGCCGGTCTCCGGTGCGCTCCCCAAAGGAAGAAGACGGAGCGCCGCGAGCGCCGCCTCCGGATCAGTGGTAGGTCGGTTGGAGCTATCGAGCGCCCATCCTTTCGGGATAGCTTCACCCTTTTGTTTGGCGGTCTCGATCTTGCCACGTGACGTGGCACTGGTCGACCCGTCGAGCACGAAAGGGCTCCTACCCTCCTTGGCAGGGATGGCGATCGCGATCGGGTTCGTTCCATACACCGGACGCGTTCC
>DATDRI010000079.1:0-2796 GCA_035291825.1 Vicinamibacteria bacterium
AGCTCCTCGTAGGCCATCCAGCCGGCTACCTCGCGCACCTTCTCTTCGTGGAAGCGCACGTGCCTGGCCCCGGTGATCACCGGCTTCAGACTGTCCAGAATAGGACCGCCGGCGAGTTCATCTTGTCTTGCAGGAGTCATCCCTCCGTGAAACGGTCGTGCCAGGGCGGGAACGACCAGCACGCCAAGAAAATCTCTTCGAGATAGCATTTCCGGAGCTCCATCCTGAGGTCGCCAGAGCATGTGATTCTAGCAGGGGTTGGCTCGAAGCCCAACTCCGCGGTAACATGACCGCCCGATGGAGCTGCTGCGAGCGGTCTTTGGCGATATCCGTCAGGTGGTTCCCGTTCCCTACTCGGAGTTCCTTCTCGTCTTCGTCTCCATCGTCTGTGGCGCCATCGTCGGTGCGGAGCGGGAGCGGGCGGAGAAACCGGCGGGGCTCCGCACTCTGACGCTCATCTGCTTGGGCTCCACGATATACACTCTGATGTCCATCGACCCGGCCTTCGGAGCGCCCGACCGGTCCCGGATCGCGGCCCAGATCGTGACCGGGGTGGGTTTCTTGGGAGCCGGGGCCATCCTTCGCGAGAAGGGGAGCATCATCGGCTTGACCACCGCCGCATCCATCTGGGTCATCGCCGCGGTCGGCATGGTGGTGGGAGCGGGATACCCGCTCAGCGGACTCGCTCTGGCCGCAGTGATTTACCTTACCCTCACCGTGTGGCACCGGCTGGAAGACCGTTACCACGGTTCCTGCCGGAAGGGGGATCTGCGGGTAGTGTTCAAGAAAGGCAATGGGAAAAACCGCGCTCGCCTACAAAGCATCCTCGACGGTTACCTGATGCCGCTGGAAATCAAAGAAGAGAAGGCGCTCTCGGAAGACCGGACGGAGCTGACCCTTCGGTACTGCACGTCTCACAAGTCGCACCGGGCATTTCGCGGAGATTTGGCGCAGCTCGATTGGGTCGAGTCGCTGGAGACGTCCTGAAACATGGCCTGGGTTCGATTGGGTGCGGTCTTGATGTTCATGGGCGTTGCCCTGGGCGCTTTCGGTGCCCACGCGCTCCGCGGCCGCCTCGCTCCGGATATGCTGCAGGTTTTCGAGACCGGTGTGCGTTACCACTTCTACCACTCCCTGGCCCTTTTCGTGGTGGGGTGGCTAGCCGAGACGCACCCCAGCCAATGGATCGCTGGCGCCGGTATCGCGTTCACCCTGGGGGTCTTCGTTTTCTCGGGCAGCCTCTATGTTCTGTCCCTATCGGGAGTGAAATGGTGGGGAGCGGTGACACCCCTCGGCGGTCTGGCGTTCCTGATCGGCTGGCTGCTGCTGGCCGTCGGCTCCTTTCGTGCTTGAACCTCGCCGATCACGAGCGCGCCCTGGCTCGGGGGCTGGGCTGAACCCAGGGCTGCCATCGCCGACGGCGCCTGAGCCCTCGCCCATTACGACGCGATGGACAATCTAGTCGAGCTTATCGCTGAGATGAGGCGCCTCGACGAGCGCGAGGCCATTCGCTTCCACAACGGCTTCCGAACCAGGGCTCTTTCCTACCGAGCTCTTTATCGGAGCATCGCCGGGGTTGCACGATTCCTCGACGACCAAGGGGTGGCAAAAGGCGATCGGTTGCTTCTCTGGGGAGAGAATCGACCAGAATGGGTGGCCGTGTTCTGGGCGTCGTTGGCCCGGGGGGTAGAGGTCGTTCCCATAGACTTCAGATCTTCCGGCGGGCTGGTCGACCGCATCCAGGAGCTGGTCCAGGCAACTTGGCTCGTTCACGGCGAGCGGGTCAGTACCGCGGGGCTGACCGGCACCCGGCTCCAACGATTGTCTTTTGAACGAGTGGGACGGATGGAAGCCGATGGGCTCGAGCCCTTGCGAACTTCCAAAGACGATGTCGTTCAGATCGTTTTCACTTCCGGCACCACCGGTGAACCGAAGGGCGTCGTGCATCGCCATCGGCACCTGTGCGCCAATCTGACGCCCATTCAACGCGAGATCGATCGATACAAGAAACTCGCCCGTCCCTTTCAACCCATTCGCATCCTGGACCTGATTCCGCTCAGCCATCTCTTCGGCCAGTCTCTCGGAGTCTTCATTCCGGTGCTTCTGGAAGGATCTGCGGTGTTCATGACGGAGCTCCATCCCGGCGCGGTCCTCCGGGCCATCCGCCGGGAGCGCGTCTCGGTTCTGGTGGGCGTCCCCCAGCTCCTGAAGAATCTCCGCCACGAAGTCGAACGGCGGCTTCCATCGGCCCCCGTCGTGGAACAGCGCGAAGGCCTGGCCGGTGTCTTGAAGAGCTGGTGGAAGTATCGCGCCCTTCACCGCTCACTCGGTTGGAAGTTCTGGGCGCTGGTGGTAGGAGGGGCGCGACTGGCCTCCATGGAAGAGAACTTTTGGCGCCGGCTCGGGTTCGTCATTGTGCAAGGCTACGGACTCACCGAGACCAGTCCGGTGGTCACCACCAACCATCCGTTCCACACCCGGCCCGGCTCCCTGGGGAAGGTCGTCGGCAATCAGGAGGTCAAGATCTCACCAGACGGGGAAATCCTGGTCCGGGGTGACAGCGTCGTCTCGGAGTACGTAGGAGGCCCCCGAACCGGAAACGCCATGGACACTTTCGTGAATTCCGAGGGTTGGCTCCACACCGGGGATCTCGGCCGTATCGACGAGGAAGGACGACTCTACTTCCTGGGAAGAAAGAAAGACGTCATCGTCACCGCCGATGGCCTCAATATCTATCCGCAGGACGTGGAGTCCGCCCTCAACCGCCTTCCCGAAGTCAGAGAGAGCGTGGTGCTG
>DATDRI010000080.1:0-4894 GCA_035291825.1 Vicinamibacteria bacterium
TGATCCACGCCCGTTTGGAGGGGTTCGAGAGCGATCAGGTCGAGATCGTAGTGAAGTCAGACGAAACAGAGAAATTCGATCGCTGGCCCATGGCGATCGACGAGGGGGCGGGCAACTACCTGTATATGTTGCTCGACCTCAGGACCGCTACCGACTACTTCGTCGAGGCAGGAGGCGTGCGGTCTGCCGTCTTTCGCATTGACGTTTCTGATCTGCCCTACGTGGGTAGAGTCGATCTGGAGTATCACTTCCCTGGCTATACCGGATTGCCCCCCCGCGCCGTCGAGGACGGTGGCGACATCGCGGCTCTCAAGGGCACGGAAGTGATCGTTAAGGCGACACCCACCCTGGCCGTAGCGGGAGGCGTGATTCGCGTCGAGGGAGCGGAGCCCCTGCCTATGAAACTGAAGGAGGACGGGACGCTGACCGCCACCCTGCGGGTCGACAAGGAGGGTTTCTACAGCATCGAGCTGGCTGCCTTCGACGGCCAGATGCGCAAGGGCTCTCCGGATTTCACCATCGAGGTCTTGGACGATCAGCCCCCTTCGGTTGCCTTGGTGAAGCCGGGACGTGACGCGAAAGTGAGTTCCATAGAAGAGGTTTTCACGGAGGCGAAGGCCGAAGACGACTACGGGGTGAAAACGCTGGAGCTGGTTTACTCCGTCAACGGATCGCCGGAGCAAGTCGTCCAGTTGAACCGTGGGTCGGCGAAAAAAGAGATTTCCGCCGGACATACGTTCTTCATGGAGGATCTGGCTCTCGAGCCGGGGGATTTCGTTTCCTACTTTGCGCGCGCCACCGACGGCAACGGCATCGCCGGCCCTCAGACCGCCACCACCGATATCTACTTCCTCGAGGTGCGCCCCTTCGGCACGCAGTACCGGCAGGCGCAAGCCGGCATGGCAGGGGCCGGCCAGGGCATGGATGACGCGCTCTCCCTGCGACAGCGACAGATCGTGGCCGCCACCTTCAAGATCCTTCGGGACCGGGGGGAGTACTCGGATAAGGAGTACTCCGAGAATCTCACCACCATCGCTCTGATGCAGGGCCGCCTGCGGGAGCAAGTGGAAACGCTGCTTCGCCGTATGACCACCCGGGGCATCCTGGAAGGGGAGTCGGAATTCGGCCAGATCGCCGCCTCGCTTCGGGTGGCGGTGGAGGCGATGTCGCCAGCCGAAGAAAAGCTCCTGGAGAGTAAGCCAGAAGAAGCTCTTCCGTACGAACAGCGTGCTCTCCAATACTTGCAGCGGGCGGAGGCGGTGTTCCGTGAGGTGCAGGTTTCGTTCGGTGGCGGCGGAACGGGCGCGGGGAATCAATCCGCCGTCGAAGATCTCGCCGGCCTTTTCGAGCTCGAGATGGACAAGCTTCGGAATCAGTACGAGACGGTGCAAAGAGGCCAGCTCCAGTCTACCGACAACCAGGTGGACGAGGCTCTGCAGCGGCTGCAGGAGCTCGCCCGAAGGCAGCAGCAGGAGAACGAGCGGATGAAGCGCTCGGCAGCGAATCGCCAAGGTTCTTCGGGCGGCGGCGCCGGGGGGCAGCGGGAGCTCGCTGAGCGGACCGAGGAGCTCGCTCGTCAGCTGGAAAGGCTGGCGCGGGAGCAATCCCAGAAGGGATTGGAGGACACGGCGCGGCGTCTTCACCAGGCGGCCAATGCCATGCGCCGTGCCGCCAGCGACGGACGCGACGGAGCTCTCTCCGAGGGCATCTCTGCACTGGATCGTCTCAAAGACGCGCGAAGGCTCTTGGAGAAAGACCGTGCTTCGCGGCTCGATCGAGACATGGAAGACGTGCGCGCCCGAGCGGAGCGCATCGCTAGCCAACAGGAGGCGATTCAGTCCGAGGTCGGCAGACTTGGGGAAAGCGGTTCCGCCGGGCGGGCGGAGACACTCCAACGTTTGATGGAGCGCAAGGATGAGATGGCCACCGAGGTGACCGATCTCGAGGCGCAGATGGACCGTATGGCCATGGAATCGCGGCAAGAGCAGAAGGACGCCTCACGTAAGCTCCAAGAGGCCGCCGACTCCATTCGAGACACAAAGCTCAAGGAGAAGATCCGGTACTCGAAGGGCGTAGTGCAGGGACGGGAGCCCGAGTACGCGCAGCGCTTCGAGGGGCAGATCGGTCAAGACATAGAAGAATTGAGCCGTCGCATCGACGAAGCAGGAGCGGCGATAGGAAAGACGGAGCGGGCCCAGGGGGAAGAGGCTTTGGAAAAGACGCGAGAACTGGTTCGCAACCTCGAGTCGCTCGGTGAGCGGTTGCAAGATCCGTCACGCGGCCTGAATCCTCAAGACGGTTCCCCGGAAGGTCAAGAGGGTCAAGAAGGCAGAGAGGGTCAAGAAGGCCAAGAGGGTCAAGAAGGCAGAGAGGGCCAGGAAGGGGAGCGAGGTCAACAGGGCCAACAGGGCCAGCAGGGCCAAGAGGGCCAGCAGGGCCAACAAGGAGCTGAAGGCAGCTCAGGCGGTCAAGAGGGGCAGCAGGCAGAAGGCGGGCAGACCGGACAGTCGTCCGGACGTTCTCTCAATTCGCCGGGATTCGTAGGACCGGGGAGGGAGGGAGGCGGCTTTCAGCCCGGCACCTACACTTCCGAGGATATTCGACAGCTTCGGCGCGAGTTTCGGGAGCGCGTCCAAGAAGCGCAGGATCTGCGAAGCGAGCTCCAGCGCCAGGGCCTGGAGACACCGGATCTACAGAGCATTATCGAGCGTATGCAGGCCTTCGACTCGAGCCAAATCTTCCAGAATCCACGCGGGGTAGAGGAGCTCCAGGCTTCGGTCGTGGAAGAGCTGAAACAGTTCGAGTACTGGCTGCGTCGGGAGCTCGAAGGCATCGGTAACGAAGATCTCTTCCTTTCCGGCTCGGATGAAGTGCCTGCTGGTTACCGGAAACTCGTCGAGGAGTACTATCGCTCACTCTCCACGTCTCAGCGCCAAGAGTAGGGAGGCAAGGTTCCTAGCACATAGGGGCCGTTTCGAAGGCCTCACTGTGCCCGCGTCGCTTTTCTCAGCGGACTCAGGTGAGATCCATCCCTTTCGGCAGGTGATCTAGGTGGAACAGACTAACCTCGTCGGCATGTCCAGTCCGCAGTCGGGATTCGATTCTCTGGGCATCTCTGACCGGACGCTCGGAGCACTGAGAGAGATGGGCTACCTCTTACCCACTGAGGTCCAACGAGAAACGATTCCACGGGGGGTTACCGGCCACGACCTGGTGGTCATGTCGCGTACCGGGACGGGAAAGACAGCCGCCTTCGGTATCGTCATCGCCGAGAAGCTGGATCCGCAGCGGCTGCAAGTCCAGGCGCTCGTTCTCACCCCCACCCGGGAGCTTGCCAGCCAAGTTACCGACGAGCTGGAAAGAATCGGGCGCGGACGAGAGCTTCGATCGCGCGCCGTCTATGGAGGTGAGTCCATCGGTGGCCAGATCGATGCCATCCGCGCCGGAGTTCAGATCGTCGTGGGAACCCCGGGGAGGGTACTGGATCACCTGAATCGGGGCACCCTGAGTTTGGACGCGGTGAAGGTATTGGTGCTAGACGAGGCAGACAAGATGTTGGACATGGGCTTTGCACAAGAGATGGGCGAGATCATGGAATTCATGCCCGGCGAGCGGCAAACCCTGCTTTTCTCCGCAACCATACCTCTCGGCATTCGAGGTCTCATTTACAACTATTTGACCGAACCCGAATGGGTCCTGCTTTCCGAGGATTTTGCCTACGTGAAGGAGGTCTCGCATTCCTACATCATCGCTCCTCACATGCACAAGGAGCAGGTGCTCTACAAGCTGATCGAGCATGATCATCCGAGCTCATCGATCATCTTCTGTAATACACGGGGCGAGGTTCGCATCGTTGCCGGTTTCCTGGCCCGCCAAGGTTTGCCGGTGGCGATGATTTCCAGCGACCTGGTGCAGAAGAAGCGTGAGGAGGTCATGGCGAAGTTCCGAGCCGGAACGATCCGCCACTTGGTGGCTACCGATGTGGCGGCGCGGGGCATCGACATCGAAGACCTGTCTCACGTCTTTATCTATTCCACTCCGCAGTCACCGGAGATCTACATTCACCGGGCTGGACGCACCGGAAGGATCGGCAAGTCGGGACAGGTTGTTTCTCTTGTGTCAGCCTCGGATCTGGTGAGCTTCAATCGCCTGGTGAACCGCTATCACCTGGGGATCAAAGAACGAGAGGTGCCGAGCGACGACGAGATCCAGAAAGAAAAAGCGGAGCGTATCTTGCGCCGCCTCGCCGAAGAGGCAACCCAGATAGGTGACGAAGAGCTGGCCGATCTGGATGAGACGGCCGAAGCCCTCGCCCAGCATCCGGATCGAAGGCGATTGCTCGCCTATTTGATTCGCCGAGACTTCGGCGGCCCGGTGGACGTAGAAGCGTTGGAGTCGGGCCAGATCCAGACCCCCAAGGCGCCCCGGATCGAGCCGGCGAGCTCTCCTGAGACCGACGTGGGAGACAGGAAGAAGCGCCGGCGTCGCAGACGCCCGCGGAGGAGGGAAAGCGACCCCAATGCCCGGTGACTCCTCGAGCACCGAGGCAGGCATGAGGGTGGCGAATCCACGGGTCGGGTTCATTGGCCTGGGGATCATGGGGAGACCCATGGCGGAGAACCTTTTGAAGGCCGGATTCTCCCTTACCGTTCATAACCGGACCCGTTCGAAAGAGAAACCGCTGGCCGATGCCGGTGCGGCAGTCGCGGCGAGTGCGGGAGAGGTCACCGCGCGCTCGGACATCGTCATCAGCATGGTTCCCGATACCCCCGACGTGGAAGCGGTGCTTCTCGGATCCAACGGGGTCAGAAACGCGGCCCGCCCAGGCCTTCTCGTGATCGATATGAGCACCGTCTCACCGAGTCGAGAGCGCGAGATGGCCGCCATCCTCGAA
>DATDRI010000081.1:0-5367 GCA_035291825.1 Vicinamibacteria bacterium
TGGCTCGATCGGGGTCCAGGTGCAGGTGTCGAACAAGAGGCTGAAAGGCGCGGCGTCGTCGTTGGGGTTGTAGAGGGCGTCGCTGCTGAGCTTGAAGTAACCCCGCCAGGCGCCGTTCACAGCGACAAAAAGCCGGTGCTCCCCTTGTTGGGATAGACGAGCAGGCCAACGGAATAGGTTCCAGGCCTGCTCGGTGTTGGCCTGTTGCCGAGCCTGGAGCTTGTGGGCCAGCACCTCAGCTCCCATCCAGACGCCGATGTCCATCGGCTCCCCCAAAAAAATATTTCGAGACCGCGAAAACCACACTCGGCGAGTGTTCTCTTTACACCTCCGGCCCTCCTTCTGCAACTGGCCGGAAAAGGAGGAACACAATGTCTACCAGAAAAACCTTCTTCGAGCACGAGGAACTCTCGGAGGAACTCCCCGCACCAGGTTTCTACTGCAGCAGCATCACCAGCGCCCAGTTCCGACGAAGTGCCAGCGGCAACCGGATGCTCCAGGTGGTCCTTTGTCTCGAGGGTGTTTCGCCCGCTTACGCACGGGTCGCTGACTACTTCGTCCTCGAGGGAGCAACTCCTTCCGGCGTCCTCATGGGGCGACGGCGTCTGGTTCACCTCTACCGTGCCATCGGCCTCAACCCCAAGCAGGGCGAGGAAATCGCTCCCGCCGACCTCGTTGAGGCTCGCGTCCAGGTCCGTGTCGAACACGACGAATGGGAGAGCCAGCCGAGACTGCGCATCGTCGGGTACCGAACCTTCTGGCCCACCGAGCCCGACGGCCAGCTGGCCGTGTGACTCTGACGGGAGGCCCGATGAGCACCGTGCGGAGCCCAGCGCATGCGCCAACATCTGCGCGAGCGGAGCAGACCCTCATGACCAACGAACCTATGGTTCTCAATAACCCATCACCCACAAGTCGGACGGCAGGCAACATCGGCTTGCTCCCGATTCAGAGCCTCAAGACCAGCTACGCCTGCCTGCGACCCGGAGCGATCCACCAACATCCCAACGATACCGCGGAGTTGCCCATCCGCGTCGTGCCCACCGACGACGGCCTCTACGAGGTGATCGACGGTTTCAAGCGTCTGGAGGGTTGGCGCGAGCAAGGAAAAGACCTCATCCCGGTCGTCCTGGAGTGTCCGAGCCGCGCCGAAGAACACAAGCGCCTGCTGCTGCTGGCCAATTCGCCCCCACGCACCCTCACCGCGCTCGACGAGGCGCGAGTCGTCTGCTCCCTGCTGACCGAAGAGGCCCTCACTCAGAACACCATCGCTCGAATGCTTCGGCGCAAGCCGCAGTGGGTGGCACGCCGCGTCGAGCTCGCCACCCGCTTGTCCCCAACGGCCCAGACCCAGCTCGCTCACGGTTCGATTGGCCCGACGTTGGCGCACGCCCTCTGCGCCTTGCCCGACAAGGACCAGGATGCCGTCCTCGGCGCCATCGACCGGCACCGCCTCAAGCACCGCGAGGCTCTCGTGCTGGTCGCCGCTTACCGCGTGGCCGATGAGCCCGACCGACACGAGCTCCTCCGAGCACCGCTCGGCCGGGTGCGCGCCGAGCCTGCACCCAGTCCCACCACCTCCACCCTGGCCACCGAGCTCGAGCATCGCCTCGAACGCATTCGTGAGGCGCTCCTGGATCTCTCCGAGTTCGTCATTCCCCTCGAGCTCGCTCCCGCCGAGCAGCGACGGCTCGAAGCACGCCTTCGCAGCGTTCTCGCTCAACTCCACCATACGGCCCGTGCTCTCGAAACCGAGCACCCGGCCGCTAACCTGACAGGAGACTCCGATGACTCAGAGCAAACACCCCCTGCCTTCCCAAAAACCTCTTCCCCGCAAGTCCAACCGACCGAAAGCCGAGCCCCCGGAGGAGATCCGGACCGAGATCGTAACGCTCCACACTTACTACGGCAGCCGAGAGATTGCTCGCCGAGTGGGCTGGTCCCGCAAGATCGTTCGTCGCGTTCTGAACGAGGAGGGTTGCTTCAAACCACCCGCCCCAACCCGCCCGCCGAGCAAGCTCGACCCCTTCCTCCAGACGATCGAGGACAAGCTCGTCCAAGGGTTGACCGTCACCCGGATCCTGCGCGAGATCCGCGCGCAGGGCTACTCGGGCGCCAGGAGCATTCTCGCCCGAAAGGTACGAATCCTCCAGCAGAAGCTGGCTCTCGCACCGACAAAGACCGTCAAGCGCCGCTTCGAAACCCGTCCGGGTGAAGAGATGCAGATCGACTGGTCGCCCTACCGTATCCCCATCGCTGGCGTGCTCAGGACGGTGCACGCGCTCGGATGCCTGTTGTGTGCCTCGCGCAAGCTCTGGGTCCACTTCTACCGCGACGAGCGCCAGCCCACTCTGCTCGAGGCTCTGGCGAGCTCCTTCGAGTACTTCCAAGGCTGCACCTTACGCCTCGTCCTCGACAACATGGCCACCGCCGTGCTCGGCCGCTATGGAGCTGACGGCAAGCCCCTCTGGCATCCGCGCTTCTTGGACTTTGCGCGGCACTACGGCTTCGACCCTTTCGCCTGTCAGGTTCGAGACCCGGACCGCAAGGGCAAAAAGGAAAAGTCCTTCCGCCTCCTCTGGGACGACTTCCTCAAAGGCTCCACCTTCGAATCCATCGACGAACTCAACCAGCGCGCCAGCCTCTGGCTCGACCACACCCCGGAGGTGGCCAATCAACGCGTACATGGGACCACTCGGCTCGTGCCCAATCAGCAGTGGCTCTCCGAGCGAGACTTACTGATCCAGCTTCCCCCAAAGCGCTTCCCCATCTTCGAGCAGAGCATTCGCGTCGTCGACCAGGACTCGACCCTTTCGCTCAGCGGTACCCGCTATACCGTGCCCTCGTCATTCGCCTGCCGCTCGGTTGCCGTACGCCTGTTCGCCGAACACTTCGAGGTTCTCGATTCCCACCACCAAATCGTGTTCTCCAGACGCTACGCGCCTGAGGCCGACAAGGGCAAGCTCATCATCGACCCGACTCACTACGCAACTCTGAAGCGCCGCCCTGCCACCCGCGCCCACCAAAGACTCGGCGAGGCTTTCCTCCAGCGCTTCCCCTCTCTCGCTCCGCTCCTCAGCGGCTTGCAGCTTCGGATGAAAGCCCTCGCTCCCATCCACCTCCGGGCTCTCCTCAGACTCGTCGAGTCCTTCGGTGAAAATGCCTTCCTGGCTGCGGCCACCCAGGCCCAGGACTATCGACGTTTCGATGCCAAAGCCGTCGAACGCATCCTGGAACGTCTCTACCCACTGCTCGAGGACACCCCCGTCGCTCCCCTCGGTGGAGTCGGCGTCCTCCTGCTTTCTGAAGTGGAATCCGGCTCGCTCGAGGACTACAGCCGGCTCGACCTCGACGAACGGTCTCCTCGGACCAACAACGATAACGACCCGGAGGATAACCATGGCTCGTAGCATAAGACGCCCTGCTGCCTCGAACCCCAGCGAAGAGCTCATCCAACTCGCCGTCGATCTCGACTTGACGGCACTCGCCCACGCCCTGCCCGCTCTGCTCGACCAGACCGAGAAAGACTCCCCCTCGTTCACTGAGTTCGGTCTGAGTCTGTTTCGTACCGAGGCGACCGCTCGTAAGACTCGACGCCTCGAGCGGGGCCTCAAGCGTTCTCACCTGGGCGTCGTCGAAGGACTCGATGGCTTCGACTTTGCCGCACGCCCCGCCCTCGAGCCCCGTGTCGTCAAGGAGCTTCTCAACTGTCGCTTCGTCGAGGAGCATCGCAACATCCTCTGCCTGGGTCGACCCGGTCTCGGCAAAACTCGCGTGGCCAAGGCCCTCGTCCATGCCGCCTGTCTCGCAGGCTACTCCGCTCTCAGCGTTCTCGCGGCGGAAATGCTCGAAGACCTCCACGCCTCTCAGGCCGACCGTACGTTCAAGCGCGCTCTTAGACGCTACCTCAAGCCCGATGTCCTTCTCCTGGACGAATTCGCCTACGAGCCCTTCACCTCCGAGGCCACCCACTACCTCTTCCGCGTCGTCTCCGCCCGCCACCGACAGGGTTCGACCCTCCTCACCGCCAACGCCGGCTTCACAAAATGGAAGAATCTCTTTCCCTCCGAGGCCACCGCTGTCGCCACCGCCGACCGACTCGTCGACGGTGCCACCATCCTGCGCTTCACGGGTAAGAGCTTCCGACAACCACGCGAGATCGTGGGTGCACCTCTCGAGGACTGAGCGGCACCGGAGTCAAGGGGCACTCGCTTCGCTTGGCTCTCGCACCCCCAGGCCGGTGCCCCGCTCCACGCCAACATGGAACCGTCTGCCGCGCCCAGCTCCTCGCTGAACGCCAGCAGCGCTCTGCTAAAAACTACCCCCGACATCAAGCCCCGCCTCAATCGTGAGGGCCCGCGGCCGCCAAACCCCCATCGGGACCCACCGACAATGAGGGTACGCACCCCAGTGTCGTTTGTAGGCGCCCGTTCCCGCGTGGAAGACGATAACTCGATGGTTCACATAGCCGTCGGCCACGTAGAGCTCGTTCGCGGGGCGGTCCACGATCATGTGCGCCGCACCGCCGAGATTCGCGGTGTCGTTGCTCCCGGCGTTCTGCCCTTTATGCCCGATCTGCATCAAGAACTTTCCTTGCCCGGTGAACTTCAGGATCTGTGCGTCCTTGGGGCCGCCGCCCGCGATCCAAATGTCGTCGTCATCGTCGACGTGGATCCCGTGCTCGAGATCGGGCCACTCGTAGCCCGCGCCGGGCCCGCCCCACGCGTTGACGACGTTGCCCTCGGGATCGAACTCGAGAACCGGCGGAGCGGCGCGCCAGATCGAGCGGGTCTCGTTGGGCTGGAGCGTCCCCGGACGGTGGACGATGAAGACGTGATCCTTCGAATCGACAGCCACCCCGACAACCGCCCCCACGAGCCAGAGCTTCGGAAGGGGCTTCGGCCACATCGGATCCACCGCGAACGAGGGCGCTTCGGGGCTCGTCTCGATGAACGGCCCACCGCGGGCAGCGGGCGCGACGAGACATCCGACGGCGGCGGCCACCGCAGAGAACATTCGTGTGGAAGTCATGCAACCTCCGGGAGTTTCGAAACAACGGGGAGGTTACGACCGCCCCGACTCGGATTCAAACGCCCACTCCGTGAACGCGGGAGCTCAAGAAACAGTACCCATACCATAGAACTTCCCGCCGCCCTCACCGATACTCCCTTTCATGGACGCGCGAGCCCGAATCCTCGCTGCTTCGGATCCAGCACATCCCGGAGACCGTCCCCCAGAAGACTGAAGCTCAAGACCAGAACGGTGATGAAGAACCCCGGGGCGAAAGCCGCCACGGGAGTCGCCCGCACCAGCTCCCTCCCCTTGCTCAACATCGCGCCCCACTCCGGATGCGGCGGCTGGACGCCC
>DATDRI010000082.1:0-1910 GCA_035291825.1 Vicinamibacteria bacterium
TCGACGAAGAGGGTCAGGTCTTCGCTCCCGGCGACGCCTACCTGCAGGCGCGGCGCTGCCTGGAGATCATGGAGCGGGCGCTCCAGGAGCTCGGATGTGGGCGCGAATCTGTGGTACGAACCCGGATGTTCGTCACCGATATAAGCCGATGGGAGGAATACGGGCGCGCGCACCGGGGAGTTCTTCTCCCAACATCCCCCGGCAACGTCCATGGTGGAGGTGAGATCTCCCATTCACCCAGACATGTTGATCGAAATGGAGGTGGACGCCGTCCGCGGTTAGTAGTTCTGCCAGCGGCACCCGCCAAGTGTCCGCTATGAGTTACCTCACGTCTTGCCGCCGGCTCCCGACTCCGCGACGAGGCGATCCATCTCCTCCCTCAAATCGACCTCGCGGATCGGCCGCACCAGTTTCCAATGCAGATAAAGGCTCGCCAGCACCACCAGCAGCCCAATGCCAATGAAGAACGCAATCAAGTAAACGGTGGCCATCGTCATGGGTGCTTGAGCCTCCCGCGCTTCTTGCTGAACGAGAACGACCCAGTTGCGGTAGGAGACCGGAGTAGGCTCCGGCATCCGCGCGAAGCTCGCCACCCACACGTTGCCGTCTTGATCGCGACTGAGAAAGGATTTCCTGTTCTCGGCCAAGGCGTCTCGAAGGGTGGCGATTCCTTCGTACTGCCTTTGCATCACGTCTTCACTCGTCCGACCCGCTATCACCTTTCCATCATCGATATTCAGCAGGAGCGCGTGGCCGGTGTTCCCGAGGCTCACGGCGCTCACAACGCGAAAGAGCTCGCTCGCCTCCAGCAGCACCTTCAGCACGCCGATCACAACCGCTGCCTCGCTGTCGGCCGAATCCCGCACTGGAGCGGCCATCTCCAGGGCGTAACCGCCCGCACTGGCATCGAAAACGATGCCGCTGGAGTACAAAGCGCCTATTTCTCCGTCTCCGAAGGCCTGTTGCCACCAGTCCTCGTCCGCTTGGTAATAGTCGCTCGTAATGTTCGTCGCAGCAACGAGAGCTCCTTGACGATCCGTAACCAGAATCTCCTTGTAGGAGGAGTTGAAGGTCGCTACCTCCCGAAGAAACTCGGATGTGTCACGTCCAACGATGTCGAGCGCCAGCGGAACCGCTCCGCGGTGTTCGACCCATTCCTCGTCCCACTGCAATAGCCGGTCTCTTATTCTCTCCGGATCGGACGGATACTCTCGGTTCGAGGTTTTCACGGCTCCGCGCAGAGTCGGCACCGAGGCAATCACAGAAACGTTGGTGAGATCGTTCAGGAGATAGGTATCGAGATAACGCGCGGTATCAGCCGCCGCCCCACCGAGAAAGTCGTCGCCGAGATTTCGACTCATTTCGCCCCGTAGCCAACTGAGAATAACGAGGCTGCCGACGAGTAGGAACGGTCCACCGATTGCCAAGAAAAGCAGCACCAACCGCGGCTCGAGCTCTACCAAACGGGCACGACGTCCTTCCTGAGCCATGACTAGCTCCTTTCCGGAGGCCCGGGCCAGCGAGCCCTCAACGGGTCAGCGCTTAGGACGCCTTCGCCAAATTCGATCCAATGGTTGATGTGGCTGAAAAAGAAGAGAACCTTCTTTCGGAACGTCTATTGGATGGCCAGCCGAATCCTGGCGGCGACTTCCGGAAGCCTCGCAAACCAACCGAGTCCCCCTTCGAGTGTCCCCCGCGGGACGACTCCCTTTTATATCTGCCGAAGGGCTAAGTCAAACTGGTCGAAACCGACGTCCTGTCTAACGACGACCCGGGGTCGGATCCTTCATCGGAGGAATACGGGCGCGCCCACCGGGAGTTCTTCTCCCAACATCCCCCGGCAACGTCCATGGTGGAAGTGAGATCTCTCATCCACCCGGACATGTTGATCGAGATCGAAGTGGACGCCG
>DATDRI010000083.1:0-4094 GCA_035291825.1 Vicinamibacteria bacterium
CTGGCGTAGAGCTTGGCCATGGCGGCCTCCTTGGTGTGGGGCTTGCCCCGGTCCTTGAGCCAGGCCGCCCGGTACATCAACAAGCGGGCGGCATCGATCTCGGTCGCCATGTCGGCCAGCTTCCACTGGATGGCTTGGAAAGAGGAGATGGACTTGCCGAATTGCTTGCGCTGCTGCGAGTACTGCCGGGCGCATTCGTAGGACGCCTGGGCGATGCCCAGCCCCAGCGCGGCGATGCCGATGCGTCCGCCATCCAGTATCTTGAGCGCGGAGACGAAGCCTTCTCCTTCATCTCCGAGGAGAAGTCTCTTGGGAACGCGACAGTTGTCGAACACCATCTCCGAGGTGTCGGAGGCGCGATGGCCCAGCTTGTCTTCCTTCTTGCCGTTCCGAAAGCCAGGCGTACCACGCGGGACGATGAAGGCGGAGATTCCGTGGGAGCCCTTCGATTTGTCGGTCACCGCGATGGCGATGGCGACATCGGCCACGCTTCCGTTGGTGGTAAAGGTCTTGCTCCCATTCAAGACCCACTCGTCTCCGTCGAGAACGGCGGTGGTGCGCGTTCCACCCGCGTCGCTCCCCGCCTCCGGCTCGGTGAGACTCCAGGCCCCGATCCATTTCCCGGAGGCCAGTGGAGTGAGAAACTCCTCCTTCTGCTCCTCCGTCCCCTGCTCGTAGATGTGGTTCGAACAAAGAGAAATGTGCGCGGAAAGGGTGATGGCCACCGAGGCATCGGCTCGCGCCAGCTCTTCGATCACCAGAGCGTAGTCCACGTACGACAGGCCGGCGCCCCCGTACCGGGAAGGGAAAATCACGCCCAGAAAACCGAGCTCCCCCAGTGCCGCGATCGTTTTCCGGGGAAAGATCTTCTTCTCGTCCCACTCCGCGGCGTGGGGAAGGATCTCCTTCTCCGCGAAGTCACGCAGAGTACGGCGCATCTCTAGCTGTTCTTCGCTGAACTCGAAGTCCATTGAGTTGTGATGTATCCTGTAATACTAGTATAGGAAACAACAAATCCGTCCACAAGACTATTTGACACGCCCACCATCGTTTTCTAGCGTTCGTCCTGGAAACAATGACCGATAGCCTTCCTCAGCCGACCCGCCGGAAGGGTTTTATCCGACGGCATCCGCTCCTGGTGACTTTCGCGGCTCTCACCCTCTCTTCCGCCGTCTATCTCACTTACTTAACGGTCAGTCTCCCCTCGGTGGAACCTCTTCGTTCGGAAAATCCGGAGACCACCAGTCTCATGCGGATGCGCGCCGACGAGGCCCGCGCCCAGGGCAAAGAGCCCCAGCGCACGCAATACTGGGTTCCGCTCAGCGCCATCTCCGAGCGAGTCGTCCAGGCCGTTCGCATGGGAGAGGACGCCGCCTTCTTCGGTCATTCCGGATTCGATTTCCACGAGATCCGCCAGTCGGTGCGCCGGAATCTCGAGCGCGGCGAATACGCTCGGGGAGCCAGCACCATCACCCAACAGCTCGCCAAGAACGTTTTCCTCTCCACCGAGAAGTCCCTCCACCGGAAGTTGAAAGAGGCGATACTGACCTACCGGCTGGAGAGGGCTTTGACCAAGAATCGCATCCTGGAGATCTATCTGAACGTCATCGAATGGGGCGATGGGATCTACGGCATCGAGGCCGCTTCCCGAACCTATTTCGGAAAACCCGCTGCCTCCCTCGATGCGGCGGAGGCCGCGTTCTTGGCAGCGATGATTCCCAACCCTCGCCGGCTCGACCCCGCCACGCGGTTTCAGTCCCTCAAAGCCGGTCAGGAACGGATCCTCGGCTGGATGTTCCGAGCCGGGTTCCTGAGCGAAGAGGAGCTGGAGCGCGCCAAATCGCAAACCCTCCACCTGAGGGTCGACGGTTCCACCTAGGAAGCCATTTGCCCGTCCCGGCGCAAGGGAGGCAGTAAGGCAAACGCCACTTCCCCTGATGAAGACGACGAACAAGCTCCTCGCCAATCTCCTGCTTCTGGTGGTGTCCTCGACGGTGTGCCTGTTTCTTCTCGAGATGGCTTATCGCTTTTATCTTTTCGGTGCGGACACCTTCTCCATCGAGAAAATGAACAGCGTCCATGACATTGGCCTGTCTGGTTTCTTGCAGCGCTCGTCCCATCCCGAGTTGCTCTTCGAGCTCAAGCCGAATCTCGACACCCATTTCAAGCTGGTGCCTTTCCAGACGAACTCTCGGGGCCTGAGAGACAAGGAGTACACCATCGAAAAACCCGACGGAGTACTGCGGGTTGCCGTGGTGGGAGATTCCTTCACTCTCCCCAGCGGTGTGGCGATCGAAGACGCCTACCACTCTGTCATCGAGGAGCGTCTCAACCGAGGACGTACCAGCGTCGGCTACCAGCTCATCAACTTCGCCGTCGGGGGCTATACGTTGAAACAGTACGCGCTGGTCATCAGAGCCAAGGCGTTGGAATACGCGCCGGACTTGATCCTGATCGGCTTCTGCGCCGGAAACGACGACCAGGTGTTCCAACCGGAGCGGTTCCCTGACCCCTTTGACCCCAAGGAAAGGACGCTTCCGTTCTACGGGTCGTTCGCCCTCGATGCGGCGATCCTCAAAATCCAGGCATGGCGCATGGAACAAGAGATGCGCCCTGACCTCTCGGAGCGCCAACGGAGATACTTGGCCCGAGTCTTCTCCGAGCTAGCCTCTATCGGCGACGCCGAAGACATACCGATCGTGATCGTCTACCTCTGGAATCAGCCGACGAACTCCAAGCCCATCGAGAAATTGGCTCTGTCGAATGGAATCGAGCACTTCCTGGACGTGAGTTCGGCGTTCCGTCAAACCGAGCTCGACGACTATCGGATCCTGCCCATCGACAACCACCCTAATGCCAGAGCGCATCAGATATTCGCGGATCGAATCTACGAATACTTGGCGAGGAACGACTTGCTGCGAAGGCAATCGAGGGAATGAGCTCCCGCCCAGAGCCTGGACCCGTTATGGGGACAGGTGTGTTATCTCGGCGCAGATAACCTACCTGTCCCCTGTTCTCGGCTAGAACCCTTGGACCTTACCCGACTTCCGGTAGCACTGGAAGATGATGTGCATGCCGATGCCGATGATCACCAGCCAGCCAATCCACCAGGTGCTGGCGGTCAGTCCCAGATTGCCGCCCGCAAAATAGGTCGTGTGCTGACCTACCATCCCCCAGAACAAGGGCAGGGAAAGATACGTGTTGTGCCGGGATCGGAGCCCGGCCAGCTTCACCAGATCCGCATCCGGGGCAGAGCCCTCTTTGATGGCGCGAATGATCTTCTGCTGGGCGGGCCAGATCCGGAACCACACGTTGAAGGCCATGATGGTGCCGAACATTGTCGTGGTATGGATCAAAGTCCCCCGGTAGGTGAACCCTCCCACCTGCACGAAGAGAAACACCACCAGCGCCAGCAAGAGGTAGGAAACCCCGAACGCCAGCCGCACATTGCTGGCGAGCGGTGTCTTCCACAGGAAGTCGTAGACGAAGACCGCAACGAAAGTAACCGCGATCATGACGCCGGCGCCGGGGGTCCAATTGCCGCTGGTCGTGTTATTGGTCATGTAATAAACCAGCATCAACAGAAGGACGCCGGTGATCCAGGTCCAGGCGGCTCCCCATCGAAACCAGAAGAGGGCCCGGGGCATCAGTTCCGGAACCACCGTTTTCTTGGTTCCTCCGTCCAGCTTGGCGGCAAAGGGACCGTTCACCCAGTTAAAGAAGTAGAGATGCCCTATCCAGATGATTCCTACGAAGACGTGCATCCAACGAAAAATTGCTTCAAGAGCCGAGGAAAGCATTTTCGCCCCTCCCTTCTTAGAAAGGCGTCGGAGTCTAACACCGACCATTCGGCGTTGTCCATAGTTTGTATTCGAGGTCGAGACCGGAGTGGATCTTCTCACGCCAAAGGGTCGACCCGCTGTAGAAAGGGAAATCGGTGGAAGTCGGTGTCTCTCGTGTAAATGCGCTGGATGCCGTGCTCTCGCATCAGCACCGCGGTATGCGTATCATGCATGAGATTCCCGCTGAGATACGGTAGCTCTTGGATAATCCCGGAGGCCACCGCCGCATGCCGGTCGGTGGGCGTGAGGATG
>DATDRI010000084.1:0-21840 GCA_035291825.1 Vicinamibacteria bacterium
CGCCGACCGCCTGCTTCGTATCCTCGTTGCTATGCTCCGTACCCAAACTCTCTACAACCCCTCCCTCCCAAGACTTCATCCCTCATGACCCCACACTTTTTTCAAAAAAATCTCTTGACAACGGGTGGGGAGTCCACCCCCGTCGCCAGTCGCTCCGGCGACTCCGCGCCTTCGCGACAGCTGAGGGCTCCCCGAGCCCCACCCCCGTCGCTAGTCGCTCCGGCGACTCCGCGCCTTCGCGACAGCTGAGGGCTCCCCGGGCCCTATGGGGCCGGGTCCGATCTGCCATCGCCCCAGAGCCATTCCAGCACCGCGGCGGCCGCCAAGGCCGCGGTCTCGGTGCGGAGCGTGCGTGGGCCGAGGCCGACGGGTCGAAATCCCTTGGCCATGGCCGCCGCCGTCTCTTCGGTGGTCCAACCGCCCTCCGGACCGATCGCCGCCAGGCAGGATGGGGGGCGCTCCTCATCATCCTCAAGACGCGGGCCGTTCACTGTCAGCAGGAGTCGACGCGCCGGCAGATCGATTTCCAGAAGCGCGGCGAAGGTGAGGGGCTCTTCGATGATCGGGACGACCGCGCGTCCAGATTGCTTGGCAGCCTCTGCCGCGATCCGCCGCCAACGAAAGAGCTGGCGTGCGGCGCGCGAGGCGGTGACGATGGATCGCTCGGTTTGGATGGGTATGACGCGATGAGCGCCCAGCTCGGTCAGTTTCTGCACGATGCGGGACATGCTGTCCATTTTGGGCACCGCCACCGCCAGAGTGAGAGAAAAAGGTGACTCGCGAGGGGTGGATGGCTCGAGCACTCGCGCTGCGGCGGAGTTTTTTTCGCAGCGGGTGAGCTCGGCGAGAAACTCCTTGCCTCGGCCGTCGAAGACGACGACGGAGTCGCCCGGCCGCAGGCGCAGCACGTGAAGAAGGTGGTGCGCTTCGGCACCGGTGATCTCGACCTCGCTTCCCGAAGAGACGCGGGAGAGGTCGGGGATGAGAAATCGCCGCTCACGCATTCAGGCGCTCGATCGGGCCAGAAGGGCGGCCCAGGTACCGGCGGTGTAGTTGCGAAGGATCGGCATGGGACGGGGTAGCCCCGCCAGGATATCGGCCAAGTCCTCAATGTCCTCTACTGTGATTCCGGAGAGGATGAGATGTCCTCCCGGCTCGAGCCAGGTGGCGAGTCGAGGAATCTCCCGATCCAACAACGGGCGCTGCAAGTTGGCCAACACCAAGTCCGCGGGAGCGGTCTTTGCGTCGGCGAGGCTGCCAGTCAGGATCTCGACGCGGGACTCCAGTTGGTTCCGCTTCACGTTGGCCCGCGCGCAGCGGGCAGCGGCTGGGTCGATCTCGATGCCGAGGACCGGCTGGCAACCGAGAGCCGCGGCGGCCATGGCCAGGATCCCGGTTCCGGTGCCGACGTCGATGGCTCCCTGTCCGGGCCGGGCGCACGCCTCCAAGAGCTCGAGGCAAAGCCGCGTGGTGTCGTGGGTTCCCGTTCCGAAGGCTTGCTGGGGGTCGATGCGCAGGACGACTCGGCCGGTCTCGGGTGCGGACTCCCAAGAAGGCGAGACGAAAAACCGCTCTCCCAGCGCGAACCCACTCAGATCCTTTCGCCAAAGAGCAAGCCAATCGTCTTCCGGCACCATGGTCATGGGTCCCAAATGAAGATCGGGGAAGTCCCGCCGCAGTTTCCCGGTGAGGGCGCCCAGGTCGGTTCCGGGCGGGAAGTAGGCGCGTTGATTGAACGTGCCTTCTATGGTTTCGGTGCCCAGGCAGCCTCCCTCGAAGAGAGCACAGATGGCGGCGTCGATCGCTTGGCTCGTTCCGCTCAGCAGGAAGCTGGGATAGCTCCGCCGGGACAACGTCATGAGAACGGGCGATAGGATGGGTGAGGGATTGGGCGTCGGGTTCTAGGAACCGAAGAGCTTTCCAAGGAGGCCTTTGTCTTTCTCGGCCCCATCGGCACCATCCACGGCGGAAAGGTGGGGTGGTGGCGTGAGCTCTCCGAGCTGGGAGAGGAGCTTGCGTTGTTCCTTGGTGAGCTCGGTCGGAGTGTGAACGCGGATCGCGACCAGCTGATGCCCGCGACCGTGTCCGCGCAGCCGGGGAACTCCCTTCCCCTTGAGCTTGAAGATCGTTCCTGTCTGCGTGCCCTCCGGGATGGAAAGACGCTCCTTTCCGTCAATAGTCGGAACCTCGATCTCCGAGCCCAGAGCGGCCTGGGGGAAGGTAACGGGGACCTCGCAGTAAATGTCCTCGTCTCGCCGGTGAAAGAAAGGATGCTCGGCGACCTCCAGAAAAACGTAGAGATCGCCGGGAGGTCCACCGTTGGGGCCCGCTTCACCTTCGCCCGCCAGGCGCAGGCGCGAGCCGGAGTCCACTCCGGCGGGAATCTTGATGGAGAGCTCCCGTTCCCTTTGGACCTGTCCCGTCCCCGAGCATTCCCGGCAGGGGTTGGGGATGACCTGCCCGCTGCCTTGGCACCGGCCGCAGGTGCGGGACACCACCAGGAAGCCCTGCTGGTAGCGGATGTTGCCTCTTCCATTGCAAGTCGAACAGTCGGCCTTCTTCGTTCCGGGAACGGCGCCCGAGCCTTTGCACTGAGGACAGTTTTCGGCCCGCGGGATGCGGATGCGCGTCTCGGTTCCCTGGACCGCCTCCTCGAAGGAGATCTGTAGATCGTACCGGAAATCGGCGCCGCGCCGGGCGGCGCTCCGCGATCGGCGAGCACCCCCGAACAAATCTCCAAAACCAAAGATATCTTCGAAGATGCCGCCCGCGAAGATGTCCGAGAACTCTCGAAAGATGTCCTGATTGATGGAGGGGCCTCCCTTGAGGCCGGCGCGCCCGTATTGGTCGTACAGGGCGCGCTTTTCGGGATCTCCGAGGACACTGTAGGCCTCCGCGGCTCCTTTGAAGGCCTCCTCGGCGTCTTTGTCGCCGGGATTCTTGTCGGGGTGGAGCTTGACCGCCAGCTTACGGTAGGCGCTCTTGATTTCCTGTTGGCTCGCGGACCGCTCGACTCCCAGTACTTCGTAGTAGTCTCGCTGGGTCACACTAGCCAATCACTGTCTCCGCGGGATCGATGTCCATCCCTGTCAGGGCCGCAACAACGCCTGTTGCAACGCTTCGGCGGTCGACTCCAATTGAGCCAGGGCGCCCTTGAGCTCCGCGAGATTCCCGTTCTTGCGCTTCTCCGCGTCTGCCAAGGCATCGTTCGCCTTGGTCTTCTCCTCCTGGGTGAGCTTCTCCGAGAGCGCGTCGAAGCTCTTGCGGGTGCTTTCAATGAGCCCCTGCAGCTGGCCGGCAACGCGGTCACGCTCCTGCTCGGTCTTCGCGTCCTTCTGGTGGGCTTCGTTCTCGGTGCGCAGGCGGTCGACCTCGTTGGAGGAGAGACCGCTTCCGGCTCGCGTCACGATGTTTTGCTGCCGTCCGGTAGCCTGGTCGAGTGCGGTGACCTGAACGATCCCGTTCACGTCGATCTCGAAGGTGACCTCGATCTGCGGAACTCCCTTGGGAGCGGGAGCGATATCGGTCAACTGAAACCGGCCCAAGGAAGTGTTGTAGGCAGCGTGCTCGTTCTCCCCTTGCAGGACGTGGACCTCGACCTTGGTCTGATTGTCGGTGACGGTGGTGAAGATCCGACTCTTCTTGGTCGGGATGGTGGCCTGCCGTTCGATGAGTGGCGTGAACGTCCCATCCTTGGTCTCGATGCCCAAGGTGTGCGGTGTGACGTCGAGCAGAACGAGATCGGTGACTTCGCCGGTGAGGATACCGGTCTGGATGGCGGCTCCGATGGAAACGATCTCGTCTGGATTGACGCTCCGGTTGGGCTCTCGTCCGAAGAGGCGGCGGACCACGTCCACCACTTTGGGCGTCCGGGTTTGACCGCCGACCACAATCACATCGTCGATCTCCTTGGGAGTGAGGCCGGCGTCCTTCATGGCCTGCATGCAGGGGGCCACCGTTCGCTCCAGCAGCGGGCCGATCATTTCTTCGAACTTGGCACGCGTCAGGACGGTGTTGAGATGCTTGGGGCCCGATTGATTGGCAGATATGAAGGGAAGGACGATCTCGGCCTGCATGCCGGTGGATAGCTCGCATTTTGCTTTCTCGGCGGCTTCCTTGAGTCGCTGAAGGGCCATCCGATCGCCGGTCAGGTCGATCTGCGTGTCCTTCTTGAACTCCTCCACCAGCCAGTTGATGATGAGCTGATCGATGTCCTCGCCACCCAGATAGGTATCGCCGCCAGTGGAAAGCACCTGATAGAGCCCGTCTTGCAGCTCCAGGATGGAGATGTCGAAGGTGCCTCCCCCGAGGTCGTAGACCGCCACCCGAGCCACCTGCTTGTGTTGCGTGCCGTAAGCGAGGGCGGCAGCGGTGGGCTCGTTCAGGATACGCAACACCTTCAGTCCGGCGATGGCCCCGGCATCCTTGGTGGCCTGACGCTGGGAGTCATTGAAGTAGGCAGGAGCGGTGATGATGGCGTCTTCCACCGGCTCACCCAGGTAGTCTTCGGCGGCGGCCTTGAGCTTCTGAAGAACGATGGCCGAGATCTCGGGAGGACTGTAGACTTTCTCGTCGATCTTGATGTGGGCGTCTCCGTTACCGGCTTCGACCATCTCGTAGGGAAGTACCGACCGGGCGCCCTCGATCTCCGGTGAGTCGAAGCGCCGGCCGATGAGCCTCTTGACACCATGGATGGTGTTCTGAGGGTTGGTCAGGGCTTGCCGTTTGGCGATTTGGCCCACCAAGCGCTCGCCCTTGCTGGTGAATGCCACGATGGATGGAGTGGTTCGGGCACCTTCTTGGTTGGGGATGACCTGTGGCGTGCCCCCCTCCATCACCACGATGCACGAGTTCGTCGTGCCCAAATCGATTCCCACCACCTTGCCCAATGCCGTTACTCCCTTCTGCTAGGCATCCGAGTTGGAGTACTCATCCGTTGCCTGCGCGCCTTCGGACGACTCGCTCTGGTCGCCCGGTTCATCGAACGAAGGATTATGCCCGACTTTCACCATGGCCGGCCGCAACAAACGATCCTTCAGGAAGTAGCCCTTTTGGAGTACCTCTACGATCTCGCCCTCCCGGTGGTCGGACGTTTCCACCCGCGCCACCGCTTCGTGTAAGTGCGGATCGAAGTCCGCACCGAGCGCCTCGACCTCGCGGAGCCCGGCCCTTTTCAGGATGTCGACAAACTGCCGGTAGATGATGGCCAGACCGTCTCGAATTTGGTCCGCAGAGCCCGATTCCGCCGACTGGGAAGAATCCAGTGCCCGCCCCAAGTTATCGACCACCGGCAGTATCTCCCGGGCCAGCTCGGAAGCCGCATAGGTGACGAATTCCTTCTGTTCCCGCTCAATCCGCTTTCGGTAGTTCTCGAAATCGGCGTGCTTGCGCCGCAGGAGATCCTGCACCTGCTCGAGCTCGGCCCTGAGCTTGTCGATCTCGCTCGGTTCGCTCTCCGGAGTCTCCTCGACGGGAGCGAGGCCGGCCTCTTCCTCCGCCGGTCGAACGGCCGGGAGGCCCTGCTCTTCGTTGGTGTCGACTCCTTCCGTCGCAACCGAGTCTCGCTCTTCCATCAGGGGTCGCGTTCTCTTGCTTTTGCTCAGTAGTAGTCTCCTCTCGGCAAGATGGCTACACGTCCAGAGGTCGGCCCGCCGTTTGACTGATGGTGTCGGAGAGCGAGCGGGCGATGTAGTCCACCACCGAGATGAATTTCGCGTATTCCATACGGGTGGGTCCCATGATCCCCACCGAGCCCAGCTCACGATCCATGAATCGGTAGCTGGCGGCGATGAGCGATATCCCCTCCAGGTCGGGAACCCTGGCCTCCGACCCGATGATGATTTGCAGGCCGCTCCCTTCCAGACAGGCGTTGAGGATGTTCAAGAGCCGGTTCTTTTCCTCGAGGGTAGCAAACAGTTGCTGCGCCCGCTGGATGTTGCTGCTGAACTCGGGCTTTTTCAGCATTCGGGAGGTTCCCTCCAGGTAAACATCCGAGGAGGTGGTGTTCTCGGCGAAGGCGGCTTGGCCCAGGGTGAGGGCGCTCTTCACCACCCGATCGTACAAGGCTCGTTCCTCTCGCAATCTCAGGAGCAAGATCTCTCTCGCTTCGGAGAGCGTGAATCCCTGGAACTCGGCGTTTAGATAACGGGCGGAGCGCTCCAGCTCGTCGCCGCTGAAATCCTCGGGAAGCTCCACCACCCGGTTTACCACCTGCGCGGTCTCCGAGACCAGAACCACCAGAACCCGTCGCGGGGACAGCTTCACGAAATCGATCCGCTTCAGCGTGCTCTGCTGAATGTTCGGGCCGGTGACGAAACTGACCATGTCCGTCATGCTGGCCAGCAGATGGGAAGTTTCCTGCAACAGGCCTTCTACGTCTCCCCCTGATTGCTTCAAACTGCCGGCGATCATCTGCCGTTCGGCGAAAGACAGTCCGCTGCCATCCATCACCGTGCTCACGTAGAAACGGTATCCCTTGTCGGTGGGGACTCGCCCCGCCGAGGTATGGGGTTGGAAGAGGTAACCCTGTTCTTCGAGATCCGACATGATATTGCGAATGGTCGCCGGGGAGAGTCCCTGGGCGTTCAGCTTGGCGAGGGTGCGAGAACCCACCGGGTCGCCAAAGGCGATGAAGGTATGCACGGTTTGGCGAAGAATATCCTGGGTACGTGGATCCAAGTCCGGTCGGTTCATAGATTTCACCCGAAGGCTCTCGAGACGCTTTCCCGTCTCTTTAGCACTCTCGCCGCATGAGTGCTAAGTCCTTTATTAGCAAATGTCTCGCGACTTGTCAAGGAAACCGTCACTCGCAAACCGCGCCGGACGGACCGATAACCGATCGTCTCGAGCCAGGGGTCCGAAAATCAGGATAGCACAGGAACGAGTGGCCGTGAAGCCTTCCGGACGGCGGGGGTCCGCGCTCCTGGCTAGACGGCCATCGCTCTGCGAAATAGATTCCACTCCGGGGATGAATACTTGCATTGGGCCAGGGACGATGCCTTTTTCATCTCGGAGGGCAGGAGCTTGTCTTGGGAGGGGGGTTCTCCCAGCGCTTTTTCGAACTCGATCGCGAAGTCTTGCATGAGCTCCGACGTCTCGACTCTTCGGCTGGCCAGCTCGTTGACCGAAACCGCTCCCACCGCCGCCGCGGCAGTCGGGCCCAGCGCTTGCGACCACAAGGCGCTATCGATTCCCATCAGGATGGAGCCATGCTGCATGAACCCGCGTCGGCTCCATTTCTGCGCGCCGCCCACCAGCTTGCGGCCCGCCGAGGCGATCTCATGACCGGTGGGGACGGCGAAGCAGGGGAGTGTGTCGTTCGGAATGGACCGGGCGCTCGGCTTATCGGTCGATGAAGGCAGCGGATCCAGAGCAATGCCTCTTCCCTCCAAGCCTCGTCGCAGCACGTCGCTCACCCACCGATAGATCCCCAGCACCGAAAGGCCGCGGAAGTCCTCTCGGGCAGAAGCGGCGACGCAGTAGGTGAGCTCTTGATCGTGGAGCACTGCCCGACCTCCGCTCAGGCGGCGCACCGCATCGATTCCCAGACGACGACAGGCGGCAAAGTCGCAAGCGTCGGAGAGATTCTGGCGAAACCCGATGGACAGAGTCGGGCGAGCCCAACCATAGAATCGTACCGTGGGCGGCGCGACTCCTTCCACCGCGGAGTCGAACAGCGTTTCGTCGACTGCCATGTTCCATGCGGCATGGCCGGGACCATGGAGGAGAAGGCGCCAGCGCATCGAACTAGTTCGCAGTGGCGTCGAGCGCAGGATTCAAAGCAGCGTGGTCAAGGGAGTGTAGGTTCGATTCTGGGAGACGGCCACCGGGTGGCAGGTCACCTTGCCCTGGTAGACGTTCACGCCTCGCTGCAGCGCGGCGTCGGTTTTCACTGCGGTTCCGAATCCCTCTTGGGCGATGCGGAGGGCGTAGGGAAGCGTCACGTTGGTTAGAGCGAAAGTCGACGTGCGCGGAACGGCTCCCGGCATGTTGGCCACGCAATAGTGAACCACACCGTCGACGAGGTAGGTCGGGTCGCTATGGGTGGTGGGGCGGGTCGTCTCCACGCACCCGCCTTGATCGACTGCCACGTCGACGATCACCGCGCCGCGCTTCATTTGCCGTACCATCTCCCGGGTGACCAGTTTTGGCGCCGACGCTCCAGGGACGAGGACCGCTCCCACCAGGACATCCGCCTTGCGCACCGATTCCAGGATGGTAAGGGGATTGGACATCAGGGTGGTGATGAGACTAGAGAACAAGTCGTCGAGGTATTGCATCTTAACATGGCTCTTCTCGATCACCGTGACGCGAGCGCCCATCCCCACCGCCATCTTGGCGGCGTTGACCCCAACCACCCCGCCACCGAGGATCACGACTTCGGCAGGTGCGACTCCCGGAACGCCGCCCAACAGCACACCCTCGCCGCCCTGATTCTTCTCCAGGTAGTGGGCACCTTCTTGAATCGCCATGCGGCCGGCGACCTCACTCATCGGCGTGAGCAGCGGAAGGGTTCCGTCCTCGGTGGCGATGGTCTCATAGGCCACCCCGGTCACCTTCCGTTCCAACAAGGCCTCGGTCAGCTTAGGCAGCGGGGCGAGATGCAGATAGGTGAAAAGGATCTGGCCGTCCCGGAGCATTGGAATCTCCGAGTCCAGAGGCTCCTTCACCTTGATGACCATATCGGCGTTCCGATAGACGTCATCGGCGCTTTGGACGATGCGCGCCCCGGCGACTTCGTATTCCTCGTTGTCGATGCCGCTCCCCGCACCGGCCCGATCCTCCACCAGGACCTCGTGACCCGCCTCGTGAAGCGTTCTGACTCCGCCCGGGACGAGCCCCACGCGGTACTCGTTGTCCTTCAGCTCTCTCACCGTCCCAATTCGCATTTGGTCCTTGTTTCCGATCTGTAGGCGAGCGCGCGCCTCTCGCCAGATCTCAGTTGGGGCCGAGCTTTTCCGGAACGCCGGATGGCTTGGGGGGGGATAGGGAGGAAGGCTCCGCCGGGTGCTTGTCTTTCGTGGCAGGCGTTGGTGGCGATGAGGGCTTGGTTTCCTTGTCCGTCATGTTGCTCGAGCCACGGAAGACGGCGCCTTCGGCAACCGCGATGAGAGGGGCGCGCAGGTTGCCGAAGACCTTCCCGGTCTGGGTGATCTCGATTCGGTTCTTCGCGGTGCAATCACCCTCCAACTTGCCCCGGATGGAGGCGTTCTCCGCCTCGATCTCCGCTTTTACCCTTCCCGCTTCGCCGATCACCACCAGGCCGGTGCTCTTGATCTTGCCTTCCACCCGTCCCTCGATCAGGATCACAGCACCCGTGGCAATCTCGCCGGTGATGAGTGCCTCCGGCCCAATCAGAGTGGTGGCGGAGACGGAGGAGGCGGAGTCGGGCGAGGCGCCGCTCCGAGCCGAAGCGGGCGTCGGATGGGTTTTCCCTGGCTCTGGTTTGCTGAACAATCCCACTGCACCTCCCTGGAGGTCTGGAGGTTCGACCTCAGGCTGAAGCGATCATCGATCGGCCTTCCCGACCATAACCGCACGGCGAAGGGCGGCGACGACCGGCGCGGCCGATAGCGACTGTGGAGCGGGCGACGGGTTTCGAACCCGCGACCCCAAGCTTGGGAAGCTTGTACTCTACCAACTGAGCTACGCCCGCCCGCGAAATGAAAGTGGCAAGGATTATAGCTGCGCTGCAATAGAAGTGTCAAAGGATACTGGCCGCTCAGGACCGGATCACCCCCAGCACCTCGTCCCGCCGCCGGGTCATCTGGTGCGGGTCGAGCGCTTCCAGGTTCAACCGCAACAAGGGCTCGGTGTTCGAAGGCCGGACGTTGAAGTGCCAGTCGGCGTATTCGACCGACAGCCCATCCAGCTTGTAGATGCGACCGTCCGCGTATCGCCTCTCCAGTCGCTTCAAGACGGCGGTCACGTCGTCCACCGAGGAATTGATCTCTCCGGAGATGAAATACTTCTGCCGCAACGGGGCGAGGAGCTGGGAAAGCTTTACTCCCTTCTTCGACATCAGCTCCAGGATGAGCAATGCCGGGATCATGCCGTTGTCAGCGAAGTAGTTCTGGCGGAAATAGAAGTGCCCGCTGATCTCGCCACCGAAAACCGCGTTCTCCTCGCGCATCCTTTTCTTGATGAAGGCGTGCCCCACGCGATTCATGACGGCGCGCCCACCCAGCCGCTCCACCGTATCCTTGACTGCCCAGCTTGCCCGCACGTCGTAGATAATCGTGGCGCCCGGTTCCTTGAGCAAGAAAGCCTCGCTCAGCAAAGCGGTGAGGAAGTCGCCGGGCACGAACTCTCCGCCATCGTCGATGAAGAAGCAGCGATCTCCGTCTCCATCCCACGCGATTCCCAGATCGGCCCTTTCAGTGCGTACCCCCTCGATGACCTCCCGTCGATTCTCTTCCAAAAGAGGATTGGGCTCGTGGTGGGGGAAACTGCCGTCCGGCTGGAAGTACATCTCGACTCGCTGGACGGGGAGATCCGCGAAGATGGCGGGGGCGACCGCGCCGGCCATACCGTTGGCGGCGTCCATGACCACGCGGTACGGGCGGAGAACGCCGGGGTCGATGAACCCGCGGACGTGTTCCACGTAGTCGCGCAGAACGTCTTTCTCGGTGCGTGTGCCGCCCGGTCTATCCGGTAGTTTTCGACCGGATAGAATCCACTCCTTGATCTCCTTGATGCCGTCGTCGCCGGAGAGCGCCAGCGCACCCTCGCGAACCAGCTTGAAACCGTTGTACTGTTTCGGATTATGGGAAGCTGTCACCATGGCGCCACCAGAAAGATGGAAGTGAGGTACCGCGAAGTAGACCATATCGGTGGTCGTCATGCCGATGTCGAAGACTCTGGCTCCGCCTGCCATGGCGCCCGCGCACAATGCCCGCGCCAGCTCGGGTGAGGAGTCCCGCATGTCTCTACCCACGGCGATGGACCGAGCTCCCAGATACTCGACGAAGGCTCGGCCGATCTGCCTGGCGAGCTGAGGCTGGAGCTCGCCGGGGACGATCCCCCGGATGTCGTAGGCCTTAAAGATCCCGGGTGCCACGGGCAGGGCAGGCATAGGCGGTCATCCCTCCGAGTGGCTGAGCCGGCTGAAGTCAGCCACCACCGACTTATCCCCCAGGACCGTGCCGCGGTCGACCAAGGCGTGTCTTCCGATGTGGGTATTCTTGCCCAGCAGCGCGCCCTGAACCCGGGCGTCCTCGCTCACTCGGACGTTCGACCAGAGAACGGAGTCCGCTACCGTAGCACCCTCCTCGATGCGGCAGTTTTGTCCGATGACCGCGAAGGGATCGATGCGTGCGCCGCGCTTCACCGTCGAACCGGCTCCGATGAAGGCGGGACCGGAGACTCTGGATGCGCTGTCCACCGAGGCGTCGGCGTCGATATAGAGGGCACCCGGTTTCGTCTCGAAGCCCGGGAGCTTGGCTGCGCCACTCAAGATGTCTCGATGGGCCCTCAGGTACTTCTCGGGAGTCCCGATATCGATCCAATAACCGCGATGAACGTAGGCGTAGAAGGGGATCCTCTCGCGAAGAAAATTAGGAAACAGACCTCTTTCGAACGAGTAGTTCTTGCCGGCGGGGATTTGGGCGAGTGTCTCCTGCTCCAGAACGTAGATTCCGGCGTTGATGGTATCGCACGTTATCTCATCGTAGCCCGGTTTTTCCAGAAAACGCCTCACCCGTCCGTCGGACTCGACCTCCACCAAACCGTAGGCGGAGGGGTTCTCGACGGGAGTGAGCACGATGGTGGCTTTGGCTCGAGTCTGCTCGTGCTGGGCAAGAACCGCCGAGAGGTCGATGTCGCTCAAGACATCGCCGTTCAACACGATGATGCGACTGGTCAGGAAGGGCTCCGCCTTCTTGACCGCTCCCGCGGTTCCCAAGGGCTCGGGCTCCACGGTGTAGAGAATCTTGACGTCCAGATCGCTTCCGTCGCCGAAGATCTTCTCGATCCGCCGTGGCTGATAGGAAAGGGAGAGCACGATCTCGGAGATTCCCGATTGGCGTAACAACTCGATTTGGAAGGAGAGAAAGGGACGATCGAGAATGGGAACGATCGGCTTGGGCGTGTGCAGGGTCAGCGGGCGAAGCCGGGTACCTTGGCCGCCGGCAAGAATGACCGCTTTCATGAGCGGCGAGAATCCTAGCACGCGCTCGCCAAGGCTTCAAGCATCGGGACAATAAGCGCTTCTGATGCTATAGTATAGGTTTGACCGGTCCGGATGGCGAGGCGATACTCGCGCCGCTCCACTTGCTGTTAAAGAGAGAAAATTGGATGAAGGCTCAGGCCCTCGGGCAGAAGATTGCAGACAAGACGGTCCAACTAGCCACCGTGGGCTTAGGCTACGTCGGTCTTCCCCTCTCCGTGGAGTTCGCCAGCGCTGGAATCCGCGTGGTGGGTGTCGATATCGACGGAAGCAAGGTGGAGGCGATCCGTAACGGCAAGTCCTACGTTCGCGACGTCCCCGCGACGGCGGTGTCCAGATTGGTCGAGGAGGGCACTCTCTCCGCCAGCAGCGACTTCGACGTACTGGCGGACCAGGACGCGGTGATCATCTGCGTTCCGACTCCCTTGTCCAAGACCAAGGACCCCGATCTGTCTTTGGTGATCAATGCCAGCACCGAGATCGCCAAGAGACTGCGGCGTGGGCAACTGATTGTGCTGGAGAGCACGACCTATCCCGGCACGACGGAAGAACTGATACTCCCCAAGCTGGAAGAGAGCGGCCTCGAGGTAGGGGAGGGTTTCTTTCTCGCTTTTTCTCCGGAGCGAGTCGACCCCGGCAATGCGAAGTGGAACACCCGTAACACGCCTAAGATCCTAGGAGCGATGACGCCGAACTGCTTGGAAGTAGCGTGCGCGCTTTATTCCCACGCCGTCGACAAAGTCATACCGGTGTCGTCGACCCGAACCGCGGAGATGGTGAAGCTCTTGGAGAATACCTTCCGTAGCGTCAACATCGGCCTGGTCAACGAGGTGGCGCTGATGTGCGATCGCCTGGGGGTGGATGTCTGGGAAGTGATCGACGCGGCGGCCACCAAGCCCTTCGGATTCATGCCCTTCTATCCCGGCCCGGGATTGGGCGGTCATTGCATCCCTATCGATCCTTTCTATCTGTCTTGGAAGCTCAAGACGTTGAACTATCGTGCTCGCTTCATCGAGCTGGCCGGGGAAATCAATTCCGCCATGCCTTACTACGTGGTCAACAAGATCCAGGACGCTCTGAACGAACGACAAAGGAGCGTGAGGGGCTCTCGCATCCTGATCCTGGGCATGTCCTATAAGAAGGATAATGAAGACATACGGGAGTCACCCGGTCTCGACATTTTCCGCATCCTGCAGCAGAAGGGCGCTCAAGTAAGCTATCATGACCCGCTGGTGGCGGAGCTGGAGCTAGATGGAAGGGTCTATCGCTCCGTCGAGCTCGAAGACGCCCTGAGCTCGACGGATTGCGCGGTGGTGGTGACCGAGCACAGTTCGTTCGATATGGAGAACATCGTGACGCGGGCACCCTTGCTGATCGACACGCGCAACGCGACCAAGCATATTCGTTCAGACAAAGTCTTGAAAATCTGAGCCTCCCCACATCGGGAGGGCAGTCTCCGGAGTCATGACGCTTCCCAACTTGCCGAACGGCCTGAGCCTGGGTCGGATCTTTCTGGTGCCCTTGCTGGTCGTCGTCTTGCTCACCCGCACCGAGGGCTGGCAGATATTCGGGGGGCTCATCGTGGCGGTGGCCGCCCTCACCGACTGGCTGGACGGTTATGTGGCGCGTCGGCGAGGGCAGGTGACGACGCTCGGGATCATGCTGGATCCCATGGCCGACAAGATCCTCACTTCCGCGGCCTTCATCAGCTTGGTACAAATCCAGCTCGCCCCCGCTTGGATGGTGGTGGTGATCGTGGGGAGGGAGTTTGCGGTCATGGGGCTCCGGAGCATCGCCATTGCCCAAGGGATCACCATTCCCGCCAGCGCCCTGGGCAAAGGCAAGATGCTGACCCAAGTGGTGACCATCTTGCTATTGATTCTGGGCCAACGCTTTTTGGGGCCGTTCTACGTTCTTGGAAAGATCGCCCTTTGGATTACCGTGGCCCTGGCCCTGATCTCGGGGGCAGATTACTTCCTCAAATTCTACAAGAAGGTAGCGCGACAGCTTCCCAGCGGCAGCCGCGCATGAGGCGCAAGGCGAGGGCTCCCTCTCGAACGCGGAAATCTCCTCCTCGAGACTCCCGCCGTTTCCGGCTCATCGAGTCATCTCCGGTGGTTTATCTTGGCCCGGGCGCTTTGGGAGCGATGGCAGAAGGGCGGGGCATTCTTCTGGGCGCCCAGAGGCCGGGATGGGTGGATGCACTCTGCTTCGATCCCGCCCCTCGGGGTAAGTGGAAGGATCTGGTGGACCGACGCTTTCGCTCCCGCCTGGGGTTGGAGGCGGTGGGCATCGTCTTGTCTCCGCCCGAGCTCCGCCGCCTGGCGCCGACCCTGGTTCGGGAGCTGGTTCCGGGAGACGTGGTCTTGACCGTCCCGGTCAGAAGAGGACAGTCCCGAGCCTACGTGAACCGAGGAGACCGGCTTGCGCCGGCACGACTAAAGATAACCCGGGCCGGTTGACACCGGGACTGATGCTACTTCGCCTCGACCAAATCGCCCTGGAGCATGTAGTCGTAGCTGAAGGTGATCTTAGCGGTGGAGGTTCGAGGATGCACGGTCAGAACCGCCAGCTCTCCCAGAACCTTCCGTGGGGCGTCGGGGTGGTTGTAGCGGAAGACGGTAAAGATGGATCCCGGGATGATCCCATCCTCCTCGCCTACATCGATGCTCACCAGATGGCCGGTGGCGACGGCTCCCAACTCGACGACATCGTCGATGGAGGCAATGATGGTGCCCCGGTCCCGTCCGGTTTCTGCAGTCAGGCGGTCGACCGGATCCTGGTACGGTACCAGCGGGACGGGCACCGGCTCGAAGGGAACTAGATAGGATTCGTTCAGGATGTCACGGCAGGAGTGGGTGATTTCTGCGGTGGCGGTCTCTTCCTGCGCTGCTAGAACGGTGAGCCAACCCGTGGTGTTGATGAGCCACCCGTGGCCACCCACCTGGCGCACCCGGTCGCGGGCGTAGTACTGCGCGCCGGCTTGGATTCCGTCGTTACTGCCGCGATTCAGATAGACGATGTCGCCGATACTGGCCGCGACCTTAACGGTGAATCTGTTCTCGCTTTCGAAAATACGAAAGCCTTCCTCTTCCTGCTCGCCGATGAACGCCGCGCACTGGATGGTATCCTCTTCCGACACCGGATAGAGGCTGGGACCGGTCGCACCGGCGACGCCGCCCGCACCTTCCGCGCCCACTCCCTGACCTTCTTCACCTTCTTCACCTTCTTCACCGGGTCCGGCTGCGCCCGGCTCCTCTCCGGCGGCACGGAGAACGTCCAGGTCAGGGATCACCAGGGGGTCGCCCGGATAGATCCAGTGAGGGTCGGTGATGTAGCGGTTGGCGTCCCAGAGCTGCGGCCACAGAAAAGGGTTCTGTAAATAGGTGTTGGCCAGGTCCCAGAGCGTGTCGCCCCGAACGATGATGTGAAGTCGAGTGCCCTCAGGGTAGGAAGTAGGGGCCTGGTAGGGAGACCAGTGAGGAGGGATGACGATCTCACCTCCAGGCTGGATCTGATCGGGAGACTGCTGCGCAGAGGCCAGCGCGCCGCTCACCAAGACCGCCATGCACCAAACAGCAACCCTCGACACTCGTGTCCTCACGACATACCTCCACTGGGATTGGAACCGGATCTTGATTAATAAGTTACCAGTAGGATCTCGCTGGTGTCAAGAGGTATTTCCCGGAAACCTTAAAGTTCTACTTGAGGGCAACCGCCCGTCCCGCGAAGGCTGTTTAGGGTGGTGGTGAAACAATCAGACCTTCGTTGGTTTTGGCTTGGAGGGCTCCCAGTCGCTCCTCCGCCGCCTCCTTGAACTCGCTGCCGGGATAGTTGTCGATGAGCTGTTTGTAATAGGGCATGGCCTCCGCAGGACTACCGCAGAGGGTGAGCGCCTCCGCCAAGTTGAAGTAGACCTTATCCGCTCCACTGTAAGTGGGGTAGTTCTCCATGACCCCCTTGAGCCGGGCGATGGAGCCTTCGCAGTGCTTTCGAACTTTCAAATAGAACTCTCCCACCCGAAACTCGTGCTCGGCCAGCAGCTCGTTGCAGTTTCGCAGGAGCTCCCGGCCGGTCTCGGCATAGGGGCTATTGGGGTAGAGCTCGATGAGCTTCTCGAGCTCCTGGACCGCGGTTCGGGTCGGGTCCTGGTCACGATCCGCATTCTGCCTTTGCCGGTAGTAGGCAAGAGCAATCTGATATTGAACGTAATCGGCGCGCGGGTGGTTGGGGAAGAAGGTCAGGACGTCGCGGTACTCGGCAATGGCCAGCACCAGATTCCCGGCGCCTCTTTGATAGTAATACGTGTCGGCGATGCCGATGCGGGCGTCTCCAACGTACTGGCTCCTCGGGAAGGTGTCGACCAGCTGCTGAAAGAAACCGCGCGCGTTTTCCCAATGCTCCGCTTCCAGCTGCTGCTGGCCGAGCTGCAGCAGCATCTGGTCTCCCCCCTCGCCGGCGGAGTCCGGTATGTTGGTTTTGCCTCCGCAGGCAAAGGTCAGGAGCAGAAGTGATGACATGATGATGGAAGTCCCGGTTCTCACTCTCAGTCCCTTGCAGCTCGTGCAAACAAACCACGCAATTCGAGCAGCTTAGCCGTTAGCGTCCTCAGCCGCCGCAAAAATCGCATTATAGCCCAGGCCGCGCCACGGGCGTCTTGAGCCAGTTCCACTCCGCTTCTAGCCCCTGGCGCAGGCCGACCCTGGCTCGATAGTCGAGATCCGTAAGGGCGGCGGTGGTGTCGGCGAAGGTGTCCCGCATGTCTCCCTTTTGAGCGGGCTCCCGGCGCAAGCGCAGTTTCACCCCGGTGATGCTCTCGACCTCTCGAAAAACCTCGAGGAGAGAGACTCGCGCCCCGCCCCCAATGTTGTAAACGCTCCCCGGTCGGCCTCGGTCCGCGGCCGCCAGGGTGGCCTGTACCGCGTCACTCACGTAGGTGAAGTCGCGGGTCTGGAGGCCGTCGCCGAAAAGCGGAAACTCCTCGCCATCGCGCGCTCTGCTGAAGAGGCGATGAAACGCCATGTCGGGGCGCTGGCGAGGACCGTATACCGTGAAGTAGCGAAGCCCCACGGTACGCACCGCGTGGTTCGCCGAGTACAGATAGCAAAGCTTCTCGACGGCAAGCTTGGAGACGCCGTAGGGTGAGACCGGATTGAGCGGGCTCGACTCCCGCATGGGCAGCTCCGTCACGTCGCCGTAGACGGAGGACGAGGAGGCGTAAACGAAGGCGGTAGGAGGCCGGCGCACCGCCGCTTCGAGAAGGCGCTGGGTGGCCAGGATGTTGTTGTCGGTGTAGATCGAGAAGTCTTTGCCCCAACTGGCTAGTACCCCCGCCTGTGCCGCCAGATGGTAGACCACCTCGACTCTCGCCAATAAGACCTCGAGGTCCATGTGCTGCAGAGGTTTCTCGATGAGGGTGAAGCGGGGCGATTCGACGAGCAAGGCAAGATTGGCCTCCTTCAACTCCCGAGAATAGTAGTCGAGGAAGGAGTCCACACCGATCACCTCCTCGCCCCGATCGACGAGGGCCTCGGCAAGGTGGGAGCCGATGAAGCCGGCGACTCCGGTGACTAGTGCCGTCACCGAATCAGCCTCGAGAGGCGCTCCGGCAAACGACGGGGTTTTCCGCGATCATCCACCGCTACGTGCACGGTGTTGCCGGTGGCCAGCAACTCTTGGTCTGGCACACGGTGGATCTCGTACTCGAAGAGCAGCCGGGCTCCCTTGGGCCGGGATACTCGGGTGGTGATGCGCAGTAGATCGTCGTAACGAGCCGGCTTGAGGTATCGGCAGTGCGATTCCACCACCGGGAGGAATATCGCTTCCCGCTCGATGTCCCGGTAGCTCATGCCCAGCTCACGCAACAGACTGGATCGACCGACCTCGAACCAGTTGAGGTAATGAGCATAGTAAGCGACCCGCATCTGGTCCGTTTCGCCGTAACGAACGCGGAGTTGGCAGGTGTTTTGAGGCACGGGCGATGCGGGATCACCGGCCGTTGGCACCGGCTGCTTTCAGCATCTGGCCTACCCTGGCCGCTGGGTCTCCGCCGGCAAAGATGGCGGATCCGGAGACCACCACGTCCGCTCCCGACTTCACCGCCTGGCGTATGTTGTCGACTGCCATACCGCCGTCGATCGCGATTTCCACCGCCAGTTTCCGGGCTTGCACGAGCGCACGGAGTTGCTCTAAGCGACCGAAACTCCCGGGAATGAACGCTTGGCCGGCGAATCCCGGATGAACGGACATCACGATGACGTAATCTACCTCAGAAAGTACCTCCACGACCGCCGCCAGTGGGTTAGAGGGGTGGAGAGCTATTCCCGCCTTTTTCCCCTTACGCCGGATCTCCTGGAGGGCATGATGGACGTGGTGGAGCGTCTCGGGGTGCAGGGCAATCATGTCGGCTCCTGCGTCGCTAAAAACGTCGATCCATCGATCCGCGTTCTCGATTTGTAGGTGGACGTCGAGCGGAAGCTTGGTGGATCGTCGGACGGCCTCCACCACCAAAGGGCCAAAGGTCAGATTCTGAACGTAGCGTCCGTCCATCACGTCCAGATGAAACTGCCGCGCGCCCGCCGCTTCCACCTCGGCAACTTGGTCCCCCAACTTGGCAAAATCGGCGGAGAGAATGGATGGCGCGAGTCGCATGAGCGGCGGTCCGCGGATTCAAGTCGAGGAGGCGCGGTTGCCCACGTCTTCACGCGCCCTTGCTCACGTAGAGAACGACCCGGTCCCGGGCATGGACCATGGTGCCCGCCCCGGGAGTCTGTCGCACCACTACGCCTTTACGAACGCCGGGGTAGTCCACGTAGCGAATGGCGCCGATGCGAAGGCTTCCTCCCCGGACCCGATCCAGGATGGTGGCAAGCTCGCGACCAATGAAGTCCGGCATCACGTAGGCGTCACCGCGGTAGCCTCGCGACAAGAGGACGGAAACCTCGGTGACGTCTTCCGCCTCTTCATAGGGCGACGGGTTCTGAGCGATGACCGTGTCGACTCCATAAACGTCGCTGTACACCCGGACCACCCGTCCCAGAACAAAACCCTCTTGCTCGAGGAGGACCTGTGCGGACTGCAAGGTCTCTCCCTCGATGCGCGGAACGGTCCGCCGCTGCGGGCCCAGGCTGACCCAGACCTTGACGGTGCGGCCCTTCTTGAGCGCGGTGTTCCCTGGTGGTGACTGGTAGACGATGAGATCGGCAGGGAGGTTCGGATCGAATCGATTTCCCTCATGCCGGAGGCTGAGCTCGGCGTTGGCCAAGACGGGGCCCGCATCGGAGAGGGAAGAGCCGACGAGATTGGGAACCGTGACTTCGTTGCCTCGGATGGCGAAGGTGAAGGTAACGAAGGCGGAGACGAGACCGCTGGCCACCAGGGCGGCTGCGACCAGCAAGAACTCGAGCCAGCGGAGAATGAGGATTCCCAGGCGGCCCTGGGGGGTCCATTCCAGAAGCCGACGATGGCGGGTCGTTGCCCCTATCTCCCTTACCATGCCTGCTCTTTGCCAGCGGTCGGATCGATTCAAGACTCTCATATTGTAGCCCGCTCGCCGCCCTCGCGGAAAGCATTGACCTACAAGCACTCTTTGGTCATCGATCCTCGCAGACGCCCGTTCTGGCGGAGCCGGCGAGCCGGGTGAGGACGACCGCATAGTAACCGTCGACTTCGTCTCTTCCCGGATCGGTCCGCAGGGACCCGTCCGGTCTGAGCAACCTCTGCGCGGCGGCGGGGAAGGCCGGCCCGGGAGCATCGATGGCGAAGTCTCGGTTGCGTGAGAGGAATCGAGCCAGGACCTCCTCGTTCTCCTCGGGCTCGCTGGAGCAGGTCGCGTAGACCAGTCGTCCTCCCGGAGAGAGCAAGGCGGCCGAGGCCGTGAGAAGGTCATGTTGCCTGGCAGCGTGAGTGGCCAGTTCGTGTTCCCGCAGCCGCCATTTGACGTCAGGGTTGCGGGCCAAGGTTCCCAGGCTGGAGCAGGGAGCGTCGAGGAGGATACGCGAGAAAGGTTTGTGAAACGGAAGGGCTCGAGAATCGGCGGCGACCGGGAGCACGTTCCCCGAGCCGAGACGTCTGGCCAAAGAGACCATGAGGCTGAGCCGCTTGGGTCGCTCGTCCAGCGCGAACACCATGCCCGGCAGGATCCAGGGCGCGATCTCGGTGGCCTTGGCGCCGGGGGCGGCGCAGGCATCGAGGACTCGCTCGCCGGAGCTGGCATCGAGCAAAAAGGGAATGAGCTGCGATCCCGCCTCCTGGATAAAAATGCTGCCGCTTGCGTAGATGGCGCTGGCCGTTGCCTTGCCCGAATCGACGCGAAGGCAGCGCGGCACCAAGGGAAACGGCTTGGCCACGATGCCTTCCCGACTCAGGGCATCGAGCGCGGTCTCGGGATCGAGGGGAGGTTGGACGCGGAGGTCAGTTTTGGGCCGACGATTGTTTCGCAGGCACAGTGCCTCCGCGCCTTCCATCCCCATTCGGGAAAGGTAGCGGCGGGCTAGCCATTCGGGGTGGGACAGGGTGACGGAGAGATACGACAGCGGGTCGTCGTCCTTCCCGGGCATTGGCGGTTGGTCGGGATGCCGGCAAGCACTTCGCAGCACGGCGTTGACCAGCTTCGACGCGCCCCGGCGACCGAAGGTGTGAGCCAGTTTCACCGACTCATCGACCGCCGCTCGTTGGGGCACGCGGCTCAGGTAGCGGATCTGATAGAGGCCGATGCGCAGCGCCACCAGCAAAGCGGGGTCGATGCTGTCGGCGCCGCGGCGGGCGTGCGACCCGATGACGTAGTCGAGGGATGCCTGCCAGCGAAGCACGCCGTACACGAGCTCGGTAACCAAGTCGAGATCGGCCGGGCCGAGCCCGCGCAAGGGTCCGTCATGCATCAGCGAAGCGGGCGTGGCACCTTGGCCCACTTGGCTCAGTACCAGGAACGCCGCCCGGCGGGCTGGCGAGAGCGTCGGGTTAGACACGTTGCTCCGGCGCGACACGGCTGGACTCATCGGAGGCTGAGAGTCTACCCAAAGCGGGACTCAGGTGCTAGCATGGCGCTTCCCAAGGGTGGTGAGAGAGGAGAGGGGATGGCCGACGCGAAATCTTTTCCTGAAGTTCCAGTAGAGAAACTGCGCTGGCGGTGCGATCCGGGAGCCTTCCAGTTTCAAACCACCGAAGAGGTTTCCTGCTCGGAGAGCATCATCGGCCAGGATCGAGCCATCAAAGCGATCCGGCTGGGTCTTTCGGTGCCTTCCCGCGGCTATAACATTTATGTCCAGGGGCTCACCGGGACCGGCAAGGAAACGACGGTGGAGTGCATCCTGGAGCAGGTGGCGACGGATTCCAGGGTTCCCGGCGACAAGTGCTACGTGCACAACTTCGAGAGTCCGGACCATCCCCAGATCCTCTACCTCCCCGCCGGGAAAGGAGCCTCCTTCCGCAAGGACATGGACGCACTGATCGACTACTTGGATCGGACGGTGCCCGCCGCCCTGGAGTCGGAGGAGTTTCAGACGCGGCGGAACCAGTTGATGGAGAAGGAGGGCCAGAAGGGGCGCGAGGTCATTCGCGAGTTCGAGGAGCGGATCCGGAAGGAGAACTTCGTTCTGGTGGAGATAAGGTTCGGACCGGTCACCAAGACGGAGATCGCTCCCCTGGTGGATGGGAAACCCCGCTCGGCGGTGGAG
>DATDRI010000085.1:0-11830 GCA_035291825.1 Vicinamibacteria bacterium
CGCCGACCGCCTGCTTCGTATCCTCGTTGCTATGCTCCGTACCCAAACTCTCTACAACCCCTCCCTCCCAAGACTTCATCCCTCATGACCCCACACTTTTTTCAAAAAAATCTCTTGACAACGGGTGGGGAGTCCACCCCCAACGGGGGCGCTCCGTCGACTCTTCTCACTGCGGGCCTCTCTCCTCGTTCGGCCCTGGCCTCCGCTCGACAGGCGTCGCTGCGGCCGGCGGGCGACTGCGCGCCCGCTCAAGGCTGCGTTCGCGCTCCGCTCGGGCTCAGGGCTGCTGCGCCACCAGAATACGCGGGAACCCTTGCAGGTCGGGCACCGTCGTCTGCCAGGTGAGACGGGTTTCGGCGAGGAGGCTCTTCACCTTGTTCTCCATGCCCATTCCGATCTCCAGCAGGAGAAAACCTCCAGGCACAAGCAATGATTCCGCCTGGGGGAGCAGGCGGCGCACGACGTCCAGGCCATCCGGCCCCGCGGCCAGGGCCAATCGGGGCTCGTGATCTTTGACTTCGGGTTGAAGCCCGACCAGGTCAGGCTCGGGAACGTAAGGTGGATTGGAGACCACGGCGTCCAGAAGCGGTGGCTCGGACCTGTCGAGGAGGGGATGTAACAAATCACCCTGTAAGAACTCGATGCGAGAGCTGACTTCGTTCCGGCGGGCGTTCTCACCGGCCACCGCCAGCGCGGCGGGGGAGAGGTCTATCGCGTAGAGCTGGCTGTCGGGGAGTGAAGCGGCGATGGAGATCGCCACACACCCACTTCCACAGCCCACGTCGGCGACCCGAACCGGACGATGGCCGAGCCGGCGGATGGCTTCTTCCACCAGGCACTCGGTCTCGGGGCGCGGAATGAAGACCGCCGGAGTGACCTGGAACGTGAGACCCCAGAACTCCTGGGAGCCGAGCAGGTACTGCAAGGGAACGCGTCCCCGGCGACGATCGACGAGCTGAAAGAAGTACCCGGCGGCTTCCGCTTCCACCGGCTCTGCGAGGTCGGCGAGGAGCGTCTCGCGGGAGCACCCCATCGCTTGTCTGAGAAGGACCTCGGCTTCCCAGCGGCTTCGACTGACGCCGGCTCGTTCCAGCTCCTGGGCTCCTCGCTCTAGAAGCCTTCCTGCGCTGGGAGACGCTTGGCTCACGGTTCGACGGGAGTGGCCTCCGCCTCCTTGAGCTTTTCCGTCTCGTAGCGCGTAGCGAGCCCCTCGATGATTTCCTCCAGGTCGCCATCCAGGATGCTGTCCAGGCGATGGAGCGTCAAATTGATACGGTGGTCGGTCACCCGCGCCTGGTGGAAGTTGTAGGTGCGGATCTTCTCGCTCCGGTCGCCGGTCCCGATCTGTTCCTTCCTCTCGCGGGCGATGCTCTCCCGCTGCTTCTGGAGAGCCAGATCGTAGAGCCGGGAACGAAGCACGCGCATCGCCTTGGCCTTGTTTTTGATTTGGGATTTCTCGTCCTGACAGGACACGACCAGGCCGGTGGGAAGGTGGGTAATGCGTACCGCCGAATAGGTGGTATTGACGCTCTGCCCTCCCGGCCCCGACGAGCAGAAAGTGTCGATGCGAAGGTCCTTGGGATCGATCTCGACCTCTACATCCTTGGCTTCCGGCAGGACGGCCACCGTGATCGCAGAGGTGTGGATGCGCCCCGAGGACTCGGTGACCGGAACACGCTGCACCCGGTGGACTCCGCTTTCATACTTTAGGCGGCTGTAGGCACCCTTGCCCTCGATGACCGCGACGATCTCTTTCAATCCGCCCATGCCGGTCGGGTTGGCGCTGATGACTTCCACCCGCCACCCCTGCTTTTCCGCGTAGCGCGAGTACATTCTATAGATCTCTTGTGCGAAGAGCGCCGCCTCCTCGCCGCCGGTCCCCGCCCGGATCTCGATGATGACGTTGCGCTCATCGTTCGGATCCTTGGGAAGGAGGAGCAGTTTCAACTCTTGAGTCAAGCGCTGGTACTCGCCTTCCAAGCGCTCCACCTCCTCCTCGGCCAGCGCATGCATTTCGGGGTCGTCGCCTTGGCTGGCCATCTCCCGAGCTTCACTCAGCTCGCTCAGGACGGATTTGAGCTCTCGGTATTTGTCGACCAGGGGCTCCAAATCCGACCGTGCTTTGGCATGCTTCTGATAGACGGCGGGCGTGGCGACGACCTCGGGCTTCCCCAGCTCGGCGGTGATGTCTTCGTACCGCCGCTCGAGGGCAGCGAGCTTGGTTTCTAGATCGGACATGGGACTACTCGAAAAGAAGGGGTTTAGGGCTCGGCCTTGGCCGGGGCCTTGTTGCCGGCGACACGCTGGCCGAACTTCCGTTGGAACCGCTCCACGCGTCCCGCCGAGTCGATGAGTTTTTGCTTTCCGGTGAAGAAAGGGTGACACTTGGAGCAGATCTCGAGCTTGATGGTGCCGCCCTTGGTGGAGCGGGTCTGAAACGTTTCTCCGCAAGCACAGGTTACGGTAATCGCCTCGTACTTGGGATGGATCCCTTGCTTCATATCAATTCTCCTCGACTCAACTACAGCTCCCTATTATAACGCAGCTCGGCAAACGACCACAGGACCGAGCCTCCGGGGTCCATCTGACCGTGAGTACTAAGAGCCCGCTCGGACCGGCGCTCGCGATAGCCACGAGGTTGGAGCGGCGCTGCCGGGCCTATTAGGCTCACTAGGGCTGGCCCGACATCGAGGCAAGGAACTCGGCGTTGTTCTTGGTCTTACCCATCTTGTCCAAAAGGAGCTCCATGGCCTCGGGCGGCGACAGGGGCGAGAGCACCTTCCGCAGGATCCAAACCCGGGTGATCTCTTCTTTGGCCAGAAGGAGCTCTTCCTTCCGGGTGCCGCTCTTGTTGATGTCGATGGAGGGGAAGACGCGCTTGTCGACCAGCTTGCGGTCGAGATGGATTTCCATGTTGCCGGTACCCTTGAACTCTTCGAAGATCACGTCGTCCATGCGGCTGCCGGTCTCGATGAGCGCGGTGGCGATAATGGTCAGGGAGCCGCCCTCTTCGATGTTGCGAGCCGCACCAAAGAAGCGCTTCGGCCGCTGTAGAGCGTTGCTGTCCACGCCCCCCGATAGCACCTTTCCAGAGGGGGGCACCACGGTGTTGTAGGCGCGGGCCAGGCGGGTTATCGAGTCCAGCAGGATGACGACGTCTCGCCGGTGCTCGACCAGGCGCTTGGCCTTTTCGATGACCATTTCGGCGACCTGCACGTGGCGCGAGGCGGGCTCGTCGAACGTGGAGCTGATCACCTCGCCTTGCACGGACCGCTGCATGTCGGTCACTTCCTCCGGACGCTCGTCGATGAGCAGCACGATGAGGACGACCTCCGGCTGATTGGCGGTGATGCTATTGGCGATGTTCTGGAGCAGCATGGTCTTTCCGGTACGCGGGGCGGCGACGATGAGGCCGCGCTGTCCCTTGCCCACCGGTGTCATGAGATCCATGACGCGAGCCGACAGATTGTCTTTCTCCGTCTCCAGACGGATCCGTTCCTGCGGATACAGAGGGGTGAGGTTGTCGAAGAAAATCCGGTCCCGGGACGCCTCGGGAGGCTCGAAGTTGACCGCTTCCACCTTGATGAGCGCGAAGTAGCGCTCACCTTCTTTGGGTGGTCGGATCTGGCCGGAGATCGTATCGCCGGTCCGCAGATCGAACTTGCGGATCTGAGAGGGCGAGACATAGATGTCGTCCGGCCCAGGAAGATAGTTGTATTCGGGGGCCCGAAGAAAGCCGAAACCATCGGGTAGACATTCCAACACACCCTCGGAAAAAATGAGACCGCTTTGCTCGGTTTGCGCTTGCAGAATCTTGAAGATGAGCTCCTGCTTGCGCATACCAGTTGCTCCCGGCACGCTGAGGTCCTTGGCGACCTTCGCCAGCGTGGAGATATTCATGTCCTTGAGCTCGGCGATGTTCAAGGCCTTCGTTTTGGCATCGCCGCGTGATGGTTTCTCGGCGACTTCGCCCCGCGAGCCCTTCTCGGTTACTTCGTCGTCTTCCGGAGTCTCGGCCTGCGTACTTGTTTCTCGATCACGTTCCATAACTCTTTCCTTCCTTCGCCGGTCACGGCGGAAAAGGTGATGAAGGGAATCCCGTCCGGGACGGCAAGAGTTTCCACCAACCTGGTTCTTTGGCGGGCCATTGCTGCTCGGGAGAGTTTGTCCGACTTGCTTGCCACAAGAGCATATGACATTCCGCGGCGGTCGAGGAGGTCACAGACCTCCCGGTCGCTGGCCATTCCCTCGCGCCGGGCATCGATCACCACCAGTACCAGTCGAACCTCGGCCCGGTCGAAGAGATAGCTGGTAATCATGGATTCCCAGCCCCTTCGAACCCCTACCGGAGCACGGGCGAAGCCGTAGCCGGGGAGATCGACCAGATAGAGCCGGTCCTCGACGCGGAAGAAGTTCACCAGCTGCGTTCGGCCGGGAGTTCGGGAGACTGCCGCCAGCCTTTTCACGCCCGCCAGCTGGTTCAGCAAACTGGATTTTCCGACGTTGGATCGTCCGACCAGGGCCACCTCGGGAAGTCCGTCGGATGGGAAATCGGCACACGTCGTGGCACTCAAGACGAACTCGGCTCGCGGCAGCTTGGTCATGAGGCATGGATTCTCTCCGGTACGATTCCCACCGTGGTGGCTACCGACGTCTGAGCCCAGCATCACTGGGTTGACGGTTATTCACTCCTTTGGATGGTGAATGGGGCGGTGTCGCGTTCCGCCGCTCGATCATCGTGCCGGATGCTTCAAGTTTCCGACCAATAATGGTTTCCCTCAGAGGAAAAAACTTTTGGAGGCTGACTTCAGCTAAATCCGCGGTTTCCCGGTTCTCACCTTTGACGTAGTCCTAATGGGCAATGGACTCGCCTTGGATACCCTCGTCCAGACCATGGGGCGCCGCCGACTCCTCTTCCGGTTCGGCATTCTTCGGAACGGGAGCCGTCAAAGCGGACTCGAACACCTCGTCCATCGTTTCCACCAGCTTGATGTTCATGGCGTTCAGAACGTTCTCCGGGATGTCGGCCAGATCTTTCTCATTGTCGCGAGGAAGGATGATATGGGTGATCCCGGCTCGGTGCGCCGCCAGTAGCTTTTCCTTTACCCCTCCGATGGGAAGGATCTTCCCGCGCAGGGTGATTTCGCCGGTCATGGCCACGTCGCTCCGTACCGAAATGTTGGTCAGGGCCGAAACGAGAGCGGTGCACATGGTAATGCCGGCCGATGGGCCGTCCTTGGGTATGGCCCCTTCCGGGACGTGGATGTGAACATCGATGCGTCGGTTGAAGTCTCTAGCGATTCCCAGCTCCTCGGCTCGGGACCGGATGAACGAGAGTGCTGTTTGCGCTGATTCCTGCATAACGTCGCCCAACTTTCCAGTCAAGGTCAAGCCGCCCTTGCCATACATGAGCGAGGCCTCGGTCACCAGGAGCTCGCCGCCGACTTCGGTCCAAGCCAGGCCGGTGGCGATTCCGATTTCGTTCTTCCCCTCCCTCTTGCGGGGCCGGAACTTGGGGACCCCCAGGTAGTCGGGAATGGACTGGGCGGTGACCTGGACGGCGGTTCCTTGGCCTTCTTTCACCAGCTTCCGGGCGATCTTGCGGCAGATGGAGGCGATCTCTCTTTCCAGATTTCTGACTCCGGCCTCGCGGGTGTAACGTCGAAGTATCTCCTGGAGAGCATCGGCCGCGAACGAGACCGACTTGTTCTTGAGCCCGTTGGCCTCCAGTTGTTTCGTCACCAGGAATCGCGTGGCGATCTCGATCTTTTCTTCCTCGGTGTATCCGGGAAGTCGCAAGACCTCCAAACGGTCCTGCAGCGCTTGCGGCATGGTGTGCAGGACGTTGGCAGTGGCGATGAACATGACATTGGAGAGGTTGTACTCCACGTCCAAGTAGTGATCCTGAAAACAGTGATTCTGCTCGGGATCGAGCACCTCCAGCAATGCCGCCGAGGGGTCCCCTCGGAAGTCCATGCTCATTTTGTCGACTTCGTCGAGCAGAATGAGCGGATTGACCCTGCCCGCCTTCTTCATCATCTGAATGATCTGGCCGGGGAAGGCGCCGATGTAGGTACGCCGGTGTCCGCGAACCTCCGCTTCGTCCCGCACGCCCCCTAGGGACAAGCGAACGAACTTGCGGTTGGTGGCGCGGGCGATGGACTTGGCGAGGGAGGTTTTCCCCACCCCGGGAGGACCGACGAAGCAGAGGATAGGACCCTTCTGCTTGCGCACCAGCTGGCGAACCGCCAGGAACTCCAGGACCCGCTCCTTGATCTTCTCAAGCCCAAAGTGATCCTCTTCGAGGATCTGCTCGGCACGCTGCAGACTGCGGCTCTCCCGGGTGCGTTTGTACCAGGGAACTGCCAGCATCCAGTCCAGATAGTTGCGGGAGACGGTGGCCTCCGCGGACATCGGCGGCATCGCCTCCAGCCGCTTGAGCTCCTGCAGAGCTTTCTCTTCGGCCTCCTGGCTCATCTTGGCCTGGGCAATCTTCTTGCGGAGCTCATCGAGCTCCCCGGTCTTGTCGTCTTTACGGCCTAGCTCCTTCTGGATGGCCTTCATCTTTTCGTTGAGGTAGTACTCTTTTTGTGCCCTCTCCATCTGTTTGCGGACGCGGCCCTGTATGCGGCGCTCCACCTGCAGCTTGTCGACTTCGTGCTCGAGTATTCCGGCGATGCGAGTGAGCCTCTCCAGAGGATTCCAGGTTTCCAGCAGGTTCTGCTTCTCATCGACCGGAAGGATGAGATGGCTGGCAATGGTATCGGCGAGCTTTCCTGCATCGTCGACTTGAACCGCCGCGTTCTTGACCTCGGCTTGCAAGGTGTTGGCCAGCTTGACGTATTGCTCGAAAAGCGAGACGACCTTGCTCATCAGCTTCTCGAGCTCCGGGGAGGACTCTGAGACCTTCGGTATGGTCTTGGCGACGATCTTGAAGAAGCCTTCCTCGTCCCTGCACTCGATGGTTCGACCGCGGTCCAGCCCTTCCACCAGGACTTTGATGTTGCCGTCGGGAAGCTTGACCGATTGCACGATGTTGGAGATGGTGCCCACCGTATAGATGTCGGAGGCCTTCGGGTCGTCGGTGGTGGCGTCCTGCTGGGCGGCCAGGAAGATGCGCCGGTCGTGGGCCAGCGAGTACTCCAGTGCCCTTACCGAAGAGGACCGCCCAATGACAAAAGGCATCATCATATAGGGGAAGATCACCACGTCCCGAAGGGGAACCATCGCCAGCGTCTCGTAGATCTCGGCTCGTTCTCTGGGTTTGTTTCCGAACATAGTTATCGTCGTGTCCTTCCGCTCTACCTATTGTATTGTACTGTGACCGGCCCAGCCGCGCTGGCTTTTCCTCCGACTAGGGTTTGTGGGAAATGAGCCGCGAGTGCGGCAAAAACCTCGGGAAAAGTGAGCTAACCTGCCTTCTCAATCAGGGTTACTGGTGTCTCACGGTTCTCGACGACCTCCTTGGTAACGACGCATTCTCTGACCTTCTTCTGCGAAGGCAGATGATACATGAGGTCGAGCATGAGGTCTTCGATGATCATCCGGAGGCCACGAGCCCCAATTTTCCGTTCGCACGCCAAGTCAGCGACTGCCTCGAGAGCGTCATCGGTGAACCTCAGTTTGACGTTCTCGTACTCGAAGAGTCGCTGGTACTGCTTGACTATGGCATTCCGCGGCTCGGTCATGATGCGAATGAGAGCGCTTCGGTCCAATTCGTGTAGAGTGCCGACGACCGGCAATCTCCCTACAAACTCCGGGATGAGCCCGTACTTTATCAAATCCGTGGGTTGCACGAGAGACAAGATGTCACTGGGGCGGCTCGCCTTGCTTCCCAGCTCGGAGCGGAAGCCCAGGGACTTCTTGCCGATGCGACGCTCGACGACCTTTTCCAGCCCTACGAACGCGCCCCCGCAGATGAACAGAATGTTGGTCGTGTCGATCTGATAGAACTCTTGATGGGGATGCTTGCGTCCCCCCTGGGGCGGCACGTTGGCCACGGTTCCTTCCAGGATCTTCAGCAGGGCCTGCTGCACCCCTTCACCCGAGACATCTCTGGTGATGGAGGGGTTCTCGTCTTTCCGGCAGATCTTGTCGATCTCGTCTATATAGATGATGCCTTCCTGGCACTTCTCGATGTCGCCGCCCGCCGACTGGAGGAGTTTGAGGATGATGTTCTCCACGTCCTCGCCCACGTAACCTGCCTCGGTCAGTGTGGTGGCGTCGACAATGCAGAAGGGAACCGATAGAAGCTTGGCCAGAGTCTGTGCCATCAGCGTCTTGCCGGTCCCGGTCGCCCCGACGAGCAGGATGTTGCTCTTGGTGAGCTCGACATCCTGGCGGGTCTTGGACTTCATGATCTGAACCCGCTTGTAGTGGTTGTAGACGGCAACCGCCAGTTTCTTCTTGGCTTGCTCCTGTCCGATGACGAACTCGTCCAGAAACTGCTTGACCTCCACCGGGATAGGGAGCGTGGAACGCTGGGTGCGGGTCTCGAAGCGATTGTCGTCGGCGATGATGTCGTTGCAAACCTCGACGCACTCGTCACAAATGAAAACGGTTGGCCCGGCGATGAGCTTGCGCACATCGCTCTGGTCCTTATTGCAGAAGGAACAACGCAGGACCTCAGGATCGCCGTTTTTCTTCGACACGATTCCCCCGGTTAACGCCGCTCACACTCGTCGAGAGATAACCTGGTCAATAATTCCGTATTCCTTGGCCGCTTCGGCGGTCATGATGAAGTCGCGCTCGACGTCCTGCTCGATCTTGGACAAGCTCTGGCCGGTATGCATCGCAAGAATCTCGTTCAAGCGCTGGCGGGTGCGCAAGATTTCCTTGGCCTGAATATTGATGTCGGTGGCCTGACCGGAGAAGCCTCCTGACGGCTGATGAATGATGACTCGAGAGTTTGGAAGCGCGAAGCGCTTGCCGGGTGTGCCCGCCGCGAGCATGACCGCGGCCATGCTCGCAGCCTGGCCGATGCAGTAGGTCGTCACGTCCGGGCGAGTGAACTGAATGGTGTCGTAAATGGCCAGCCCGGCGGTAACCGATCCACCCGGGCTGTTGATATAGACGGAGATTTCTTTCTCCGGATCCTCGGCTTCCAGAAACAGGAGTTGGGCGACCACCAGATTCGCGAGGTTGTCGTCGATAGGAGTGCCTATGAAAATGATGTTGTCTTTGAGCAGACGCGAGTAGATGTCATAGGCGCGCTCGCCTCGGTTGGTCTGTTCGACCACCATCGGGATCAGCATAGATACATCAACCCCTCTTGATTCTAGCATTTTCGCGGAGTAAGTCAAAAGCCAACTCCCTCCGCAAGCGCCGTTTAAGGCGTTCCAGGCCTCCATCTTTCATCAGTTGAGCGCGTACCGCCTCGGGACTTTTCTTGATCGAGGCGGCTCCCCGCTCGATCTCCTGGTTCACCGCCTCCTCGGTCTCGTTCAGCTTCTCCTGCTCGACGATCCGATCGAGCAGGAGGGTGGCGCTGACGCTCCGCGCCGCCGAGTTCCGCTGCCCCTCGCGCAAGCTTCGCCAATCGATGTTCGCCCGGGAGGGATCGATTCTCCGATCTATGAGGCTTCTGGCCATGTCCTCGATGCGTTCATCCAATTCTTGCTCGACGAGGGCCTCGGGTGCTTCAAAAGGATTGGCCTCCAGCAGCTTCTCGAGTAGCTGATTGCGGAGATCTTGCTCGGCCAGGTGTCGCGCTTCTTCCTCGGCTTGTTGTCGAACGTGCTCGCGCAGCTCGGCAAGATTCTCGAACTGGCCCAGGTCCTTCGCCAGCTCGTCGTCGAGCGCCGGGAGAACTTTTTCCTTGACTTCTATGTTCTCCAGCCGGACGGTGAAGGTCTTGCCGGCCCGTTTGGGATCGGCATGATCCTCGGGGAAGACCGCTTCCAGGCTCACCGAATCTCCGGACTTCACGCCCTGGAGCTTCTCGTGCAGGCTGGGGTGATAGACGTCGGCCCGAACCTCTATTAATACGCCCTCTTGTTTTTTTGGGGGGCCTTTCCCGTCCGATGGTTTCTCGTAGAGCGTTCCCGCCACGAAGTCCCCATCCCGGGCGCCGCGATCGGTAACCGGGTCGAAACGAGCCGCCCGCTCCCGCAGAGACTCGAGGCGTTTTTCGATCTCGTCATCGCTTACCTCGGCACTACGGGAAGTGACTTGCAGGCCTTTGTAGTTCTTGGCCTCGACTTGGGGCATGACCTCGAAAGAGGCCTGGAAACGGAGAGGCTCTCCCAGTTCGATCTTGAGGTCTTTGATCTTCGGGTCGTCGATGGGATGGAGCGCATGCTGGTTCAGCGCCTGCTGCAGCACCTGCGGCAATAGATCCCGGACTACTTGGTCCAGGATCTCGGATCGGAAGCGACTCTTCACCATGTCCTTGGGAATTTTGCCCTTTCTAAAGCCCGGCAGCTTCAGGGTGCGGCTGAACCGAGTGGCCTTCTGCTCGAACGCCTCACTGACGGTCTCCGCCGGGACCTCGACGTCCAGTCGACGACGGGACAAACCGTCTTCAATGCATTCCACTTTCAACGAACGGGGACTCCCTCGGAATCGGCCCGGTGGACCGGGCGCCGCTCAGATGGTGCGAAAGGGGGGACTCGAACCCCCACGGGTTGCCCCACTGGATCCTAAGTCCAGCGCGTCTGCCAGTTCCGCCACTTTCGCGGGCAACGAGCCAGTGCTTCTCGCTGGTGTTGGATGACCTCCAATGGGAAAGGCCTGGAAAGACTGTCGCGATGCCACTTGACGGAAGCCATTCTAGCGAGGGGGCGAGGTGGCGTCAACGTGCCTCAGTGACATCGAGGGGCTCCGCCGGCTCGACCCGAGAGAAAACAAAACCTGCGCCGGCCCTCGAGCCCGGTCCGGACCAGCGCGTTTGCCAACTCCCCCAGTCTGGCACCTTGAGATGTCGCGTAAAAGTGTGCTACACGTAATTATGTGAGATCAACTAAGGAACGTCAGAACATAACCTTGTCTCTGCCTAAGCCTCTGCTCAAGAAGGCCAAGGTCCTGGCAGCTCAAGAAGACCGCTCCCTGAGCGATCTCATGCGAGAAGCGCTCGAACGAAGGATCGACCAAGGTGCGGAATACCAAAGGGCCAAGAGACGCCACATCAAATTATTGGAGCGTGGTCTCGATTTAGGCTCGAAGGGCGAGCTGGCGTTTTCACGTGAAGAGCTTCATGAGAGAGGGTAAGGTCTTTCTCGACGCCAATGTCCCTAGTGTATGCGCACGACGTTTCGGCCGGGACCAAGCACGAAGTGGCGTTTCGAATGGTGAGCGACCTATGGAAGCGGGGCGACGGGGTGCTCAGCACTCAAGTGCTTCAGGAGTTCTTCGTCATTGTAACCAGAAAGCTTCCCAAACCGATGGACGTATCGATTGCCCAAAAAGTGATTTCCAATCTATTGAGTTGGGAAATCGTCGTCAACGACGGCAAAGCCATCGTGGGTGCAATCGAAGTGCTGAAACGCTATAGATGCTCCTTCTGGGATGCGCTTATCGTTCACGCGGCGCTGCAGTCAGGAGCAGCGGTTGTCTTCAGCGAAGATCTATCTTCGGGACAACGGATAAGAGATTTGAGAATCGAAAATCCCTTTCGATGACATTCACTGCCCACCGGCAGAGCCTTCCGGTCTCGGCAAGATGCGTGAGGCGGCAATCTCCACGTCGGCGCGGGCCCAGGCCTTTTCGAAGCGCTGCTGAATCACCGCCGCTTGGTCCTCCTTGCCCTGCGCGCGCAAGGCTTGCTTCAATCCGTAAAGCGCCCAGCCGTTGTCGGGATTGCGTTTCAAGTCCTCCCAATAAACCGCCTCGG
>DATDRI010000086.1:0-1732 GCA_035291825.1 Vicinamibacteria bacterium
GTTCCCGCAATTTGCGGTAGAGCTCGGCGGCCGAGCTGGCGGCCTGGGCTCGTTCCGTCGGCGCGCGATCGAAGAGCTCAGCGGATAGAGACTCGGCCACTTCGACCAGCGAGTCGTCGAGAGGAACGGAGTACTCGAACATCCGATGAACGAGCTTTCCCACCGAAGCGTCCACGGGATCGAAGTCCCAGCCCTCGGGCATTCCTCCGCCTTGCTGGCGAACGATCTCGCTGACGGTGACGCGCTGGGCTGAGGAATCGACGAGGGGCTGCAGCGCGGATTGGTGGTGGGGCTCCTCTCGGGTGCCGCGATACGCGCGGGGCACGGAATGGGGGCGGACCAATCGCAGCCGATGAGTACGACGCTGCGGTGTCCAGGTTATCTCGGGCTCGACGCTCGTCTGGGCTTCACGAAAGATCGCCCCCAGGCCTTCCGGCAGAAGCTGCAGGAACGTCGTCTTCCCCTCGCCATCCGTCGGGCCGGAAGCGCAGAGCACTAGGTTCCTTCGAGCTCGGGTGAGCGCCACGTAGAGTAGGCGTTTCTCTTCTTCCACCGTTCGGGCCGGCCCTTCCGCCTCCGGTCGCCCCAAGGCATGGATCTCTACCTCCCCCTCCTCTTTTTCCTGGATGCGTGGCAGAGAGACATCGGTTCGGGTCTTTTGTCCCATGTTCACGACGAAGACGCTGTCGAACTCGAGCCCTTTGGCGGCGTGGATGGTCATGAGATTGACCGCGTCCACCGCCTCCAGCACGGCCAGTGACTCTTCGCCCGTGGAAGCACTGTCCAAGTACTCGGCGAGTCGAGAAAGGGTCAGGTATCCTCTATTTTGGGCGCGTCGAACCACTTCCAGGATCTTCTTCAGATTCTCCCACCCTTGCAGTCCCTTTCGCCCGGTCAGCCATCCTGCATAGTCCGTCTCTTCCAGGATCTCGAGCAGCAGATCCGAGGGAGGGAGACGATCCACGCGCCGCACCCAGTCCGGAGCTTTGGCAGATGCGCGCATCGCTAGCGTTCGATCTGCTGAAGATAGGGTGGGAAGGTCCGTCTCCGCGGTTCCTCCCCTCAACAACTTGGCGAAGGGTCCTTCTCTTCTCTGGCGCCCCCGTTCCGCGGCGAGCAAGGCCAATCCAACGTCGGACAGGCCGACGAAGCGGGATCGGAGGAGCTCAGCGGAGCGTAGCTCGGAGCCGGGTTCGGAGAGAAAGCGCACCAGGGCCTGAACGTCTTTCACCTCCGGCGAGTCGAAAAAGCCGAGTCCTCGATAAACGTACGTCGGAACGCCTCGATCGGTGAGAGCTTCCTCGTACACCCGGTAGTGCGTGCGGCTCCTAAAAAGGATCGCCAGGTCCCGTGGGCGAGCGTGCTCTTCCTCCAAGAGCCGGACGATCTCATCGGCCACCGCCGCCGCCGCCCGCTGCAGATCCGGCTCGACGACCAGGCCAACCGGGCGCCTCCCTTCGTCTCTTTCCAGAACCGGAAAGTGATCCCCCTCCAGATATCGGAAGGACCACTCGAGCTCTCGTCCACTCTGGGGTACTCCGGAGAAGACATCGTTCAAGAAGTCGAGCAGCGTGCCTTCGGCGCGGAAACTCTGACGGATGGTCAGTCGCCGTCCCCCTCCCGGTCTCAGCCTCAACAGTTGTCGAGCGGCTCTTTCCAATACCTCCACCCGCGCATCTCGCCAACCGTAGATGGACTGCTTTCTATCGCCGACGATGAAAACGGAGGGCTC
>DATDRI010000087.1:0-4641 GCA_035291825.1 Vicinamibacteria bacterium
ACAACCTCATTCCCGACTTCGAGTCCCAGCACGGCCAGGTGGCGGCGAAGTTCCCGGATCGCAACCCCTTGCTGTCTGGCTGGATTCTTGGCGACGAGTACATTCGCAGGAAAGCGGCGGTGGTGGACATGCCCTATGGACGGGGCCGCATTGTCTTGATCGGATTCCGATCTCAGTTCCGCGGCCAAACGCACGGCACGTTCAAGCTGTTGTTCAATGCGCTCTACTATGGCGCCGCCACTCCCTCCGCCCTTCCTTAGGGGGTCTGCTGCATGGGAAGCCACCCATGACGACGATAGCCCAGGAGGGTACTACGAGCTTTCCCCGCGCCTGCTCGGGGCTCATGTACGAGGCCGTGCCCATGATGGCGCCGACAGACTGTGCCTTTCGTGAGGGTCGGAGACTGCGACGTCGCCGCGGAAACGTCTTCTTCTACGAAGAACGCTTTCGCTAGCCCGAAGTCCAGAAACAAAGAGAAGTGGCTCTATGGCATCTATCGCATGGGTCGGGACAGCATCGATAAGGGGAAGAACGAGCCACCCTATGCCTTCATTATCCCGGCTGACCAGAGCGATCCCAATACCGCCGTCAAACTGGTGAATACCCTTCGCGCCGGGGCGGTGGAGGCGTGGCGCGCAGTCGGTCCCTTCTGGTCGGAGGGCACCCAATACCCTGCCGGCAGCTATGTCTTTCTAGCCTCGCAACCCTTCCGTCCCTATCTGGTAGAGGGAGTTGCGGGTGCGTACCGTGACCAGCTCGCCGGGAGTGAGCGTATCGAACTGCGCGTCTGGCTTGGACGGCTCGGCTGGGGTCAAGTCTCTCGTCGGGCTGGCCACTTCGATCGTCCTGTCTTGCTCGGGCACGATCGTGGCCGCTTGCCCGATGCCTTCAGTCTGCTCGATTTGCAACATCTTGTTCGCCTCCTCTGACTTTCCGCGAAAGGCTCTAGGGCCTCACTAGGAAGGGTGGACGCCGCCAAGGAAAGGTTCCCGGAAGGATCGGATTAAGCGTTTGTTTTCAGGTAGTTAGAACTTGGGAAGAGTCCGCGGCGACTCTCACGCAGAGGATGCCGGTCCTTTCTCGCCTCCTGCTCCTCGGGAGGCTGTCATCGCGAGCGCTATCCCCCTGACACGCGAATGCGGGCGGGCCTAGCGGGATTTTTTTTGATGACGATCTCGATGTCCCGGTGAAGGGCGTTGAGGAACTTGAACAAACGGTCGGTGGAGAAGCCTTCCAATCGGTTACGCTTGAGCGCGAACACTTTCGGCTGGTCGACGCCTAGGATCTTGGCGGCTGCCATCTGAGTCAAACGACGATTATCGAGTATCTCGATGATACGGCGAGCAATCTCTGCCTTGGCAAGCGCCTCGCGCGCACCGGGAACCGCCAGGTCAGCAAAGAGGTTGCCGTTGCTTCTTCTGACTTGGCTCTTCTTGCCCATCGTGTTCACTCCTGAATGCTATCTCTCAGCCACTCTCTGTCGTGCTGTTCGGCACGCCGGAGGCGCTGCCAAGTGATTCGGGTCACCATTGACAAGCGCACACTTTCGGTCTATGACCATCACAATTGCATGCCACCCCGGTAATTAGCCGGGGCGTTTCAAGAAGGAGGCTAAGATGGTCCACTTACGCAATCGTCTAGTCTTCGCCGCGGCGGTTTTTGCAATTCTTCTCGCCGCACCGCTCTTCGCCCAGTCCACACAAGGAGGCATTACCGGTGTCGTGAGCGATGCCCTCGGTGCTGTGGTTCCGGGGGCGACGGTTAGAGTCACGAATCAGGAGACCGGCGCCACGGTTGCCCTGACCACTTCGGGAGACGGCAGCTACACCGCGGGGGGCCTCGAACCTGGCCTGTACATTGTATCCGTGGAGCATCAGGCCTTTCTCACCGGGAGACAGGCAGACCTGCGGGTCACTGCCGGCGCCACCGTCACTGCCAATATCACGCTCGAAGCAAGAGCCTACGAAGAGTTCGTCACCGTCACCGGCACACGCGTTCGCGGACGAAGCGCCACCGAAACCGCGGCGCCGGTTGACTACATCGATCTCGAAACCCTTGATAGCACCGGCGCCACGGAGACCGGCAAGGTCCTCCAACTGCTGGCGCCTTCGTTCAACTTCTCGGCCACGACCATCAGCGACGGGACCGACATCATCCGGCCCGCCACGCTGCGGGCTCTGGGTCCTGACCAAGTTCTGGTCTTGGTCAATGGCAAGCGCCGCCACCAGCAGGCGCTCCTCAACGTGCAGCAGACCATCGCCCGCGGGTCGGCGGGTTACGACATCAACTCCATCCCGCTGGCGGCGATCGATCACATCGAGGTGCTCCGCGATGGTGCCTCCGCGCAATACGGCTCGGACGCGCTCGCCGGCGTCATCAACATCATCCTCAAGAGCGACGTAGACGTGACGCAGTTCACGGTCGAAGGGGGGCAGACCTACGAAGGTGACGGGGACGTCTGGCTGGGGGCCCTGAACAGCGGCTTCGAGGTCGGCGACGGGGGATTCGTGAATTTCAGCTTCGAGTACAGAGACCGCGGAGAGACCAATCGAGCCGGGCCGGACTCCTTGCGCGTAAGCCCGCCCCGCGTGACCCAGCGCATCGGTGATGCGGACGCCCAGAACGTCTCGTTCTGGCTCAACACCGAGCTCCCCACCGAGCAGGGCGGGTTCTACGCCTTCGGCGGCTGGTCCAGACGGAAGGGGAACTCCTCCGGCTTCTTTCGCAGCTCGGGGGACAGCAGAACCGTCCCGGCCATTTACCCCAATGGCTTTCTGCCTACCATCTTGACCCAGCCGACCGATTTTTCGGCGAGCGCCGGTTATCGTGCGGAATTTGCCGGGGGTTGGAACTGGGACGCGAGCGTGAGCTTCGGGAACAGCGAGTTCAAGTTCCGCGAGGAGAACACCGTCAACGTCAGCTACTGGTACGAGCCCCTCAATCCGAACAATCCGAGGGGACCGGTATTCGCAGAGTCGGCAACCGAGGCCGATACCGGTACCCTCGAGTACGACCAGATCAGCCTGAACCTGGATTTTACCGGCGCCGTCGACTGGGATATCGGTGCCGGGCCGCTCAACTTCGCGACCGGCGCGGAATGGCGCCGGGAAGGCTACAAGATCGAGGCGGGAGAGGCCGTGTCCTACGAATACGGCCGCACCAACGACCGTAGCATTCCGATTTTCACTCAGAATGGTGACATCGCTCAGCCGGGAACGCAGGGTTTCCCGGGATGGTCGCCGCAGGAGGCGGTGGACGAAGATCGTAACAACTTCGCTCTTTACGTCGACACCGAGTCGCTATTGAGCGAGAAGTTTCTGCTCGGGGTTGCCGGGCGTTTCGAGGACTACTCCGATTTTGGCAGTACCCTGAACGGGAAGCTCTCGGCGCGCGTCAACTTCTCTCCCGAGTTCTCGGTCCGAGGCACGGTCTCCACCGGCTTCCGGGCACCCGGTGTGCAGCAGGCGTTCTACAGTCAGCGCTCGACCAACCTCAATGCGGCCGGCGTCTTGACCGACACGCTGACGGCGCGTCAGGACAGCGACCTGACGAGGGCATTCGGTATTCCGGCCCTCAAAGAAGAGACCTCCAAGAACTTCTCGATCGGACTCATCGCCGAACCCACCGAAGACTTCAGCATCACCGCGGACCTCTATCGGATCGACATCGATGACCGCATCGTCTTCTCCAGCAACATCCAGCCCGAAAGCGGTGACTGCGGAACCCCATTCGACCCGGACCTCTGTCCGATCCGGGCGATCCTGGATCCCTTCGCGGTGGGGCAGGTGCTGTTTTTCACTAACGCCATCGACACGGAAACGGTCGGCTTGGACGTCGTCACCGTGTACAACATGGATCTCGAAAACGACTCGTCGCTGAACCTCGAGGGCGCCTTTCACTTCAATAACACCGACGTCACCGCCCGCAGGTCCTCCTCCAGCATTCTGCCCCCGGCGGTGCTCTTCGATGACGCCCAGATAACCCTGATCGAGGAAGGCCAGCCGGGCGAGCGCTTTGTCCTGAGCGGGACCTACCGCAGGAGTGATTGGAAGTACAACGTTCGATTGAACTACTTCGGCGAGGTGGCGGGTCAGGGATTCACACCCGGATTCAAGCAGACCTGGAGCGGCAAATGGCTGACCGACGTCACCATCAGCGTGCCCCTGCACGAGAACGTGAGTCTGTCATTTGGGGGCCTCAACATCTTCGACGTCTTCCCCGACGAGTGGGATCAGGTCAGGGCCTTTCCGTTCCCGCAGCTGGGATTCGTCTACGGATGGGAAACGCTACCGTTTGGCATCAACGGAGGAAGTTACTTCGCCCGTCTCAACGTTCGCTTTGACCATTGAGAGAGGATAGGAAATTTCATACGTGTCCGGCTCCGGTCCGCGCGAATTTCGCCCACCAGGATGGGGCTGTGCAGTCCGATTGAGTCCTGGTGAGGGTAGCAGAACTCGAGCAAACAGGGCAAGGCGGTGGAGGAGTGTCTCTGTCCGGGGGGGAGTATGTAAAGAGCCACTCCGGCCGTCTCGTGTCGGGGTATCGAACAAGTGGTGTGGTCGGAAGTCAGTGGCTAGGGCTCGGGTGGCGGGTGCGAGTCTCGGTGCGCATCGTGACAAACTTCCGGGTCTACTGGGACCA
>DATDRI010000088.1:0-3332 GCA_035291825.1 Vicinamibacteria bacterium
GCGCTCCAGAACCGCGGTATCCATGCCGCGCGAGGCGGCGTCCCAAGCGATGCCCGCTCCGGTGATCCCGCCTCCCATGACCACCAGGTCGAGCTCCCTGTCAGCCGCCTCGTTCAGAGATTTCCTGCGGGTTCGGAAGGAGAATTCTCTCTCCATGGGAGGAGGGCGCTCCCTGGCTCTCACGCCCGCCGGGCAGAGAGTTTCACGAGGTCGGCATGCAGGTCCACCATCTTCTGATAGCGATGGGCACGGTCCTTCTTCAGGCAGCGAAGGATCACGGCATCGAGAGGCTCGGGGAGGGTGGCGAGAACGCTGCGAGGCGGCACCGGTTCTTCTTGTACGTGTTTCATGGCGATGGCAAGCGGCGTGTCGGCTCGGAACGGCAGAACGCCGGTGAACATCTCGTAGAAGACGACGCCGGTTGAGTAGATATCGCTGCGCTCATCGACGTCTTGCTTTCCTTGCGCCTGCTCGGGAGACATGTACTGGGGCGTGCCGATGACCAGACCGGTCGCGGTGACTCCCTGCACGTTCAACGGTCTAGCGATGCCGAAGTCCATGATTTTCACTTCGCTGGTCGGGGTGAGGATGATGTTTTGGGGCTTGACGTCGCGGTGTACGACGCCTTGTTCGTGAGCGGCGGTCAGACCGGCACAAGTCTGCTTCGCGATGCGGAGCCCGACTTCCAAGGGGAGAGCGCCCTTACCCTGTACGAGCTGTTTCAGCGTGATTCCCTGCACGAACTCCATGGTGATGAACTTGAGGCCCGCTTCCTCCCCTAGGTCATAGGTTCGGACGACGTTGCGATGGGTGACCCGGCGGGCCACCCGGATCTCTTGCTTGAATCGATCCAGGATAGTGGCATCGGTCGACGCGATCTCCGGGCGCAGCACCTTGAGGGCGACCGGTTCATCCAGCTCACGATCGCGGGCTTGGAAGACCACTCCCATGCCGCCCGCCCCGAGCACTCGCTGGATCTCGTAACGGCCGGCCAGCACGTAACCGGGGTGAATGTCCGAGGCCGAGAGAGACGGGGCGCCCACCAGGGACTGAGTCCTGTCCGCGGCGCCACCGGTGGCGGCGAGCCCGCCGGTGCCCATGGCCGGTTGGCGGGTCGTTCCTCCGGAGACCGCATAGACCGCGACCGGAGACGCTAGCCCGTGAACCGGCAGCGGTGCGGAAAGCTCCGCGGACACGCGGTCGCGGACGATCTGGTAGGCTTCCTCGGAAAGAAGTATGTTCCCGGGTAGAGCCTCGTCGCACAGACGCGCCGCCACATGAACCACCGTTCCCAGCAGAGTGAAGTCCAACCGCTCGGAGGTGCCGACGTTTCCGAACACCGCGTCCCCGGTGCTTACGCCGATGCTGGGGAGAAACGGCGCGGTGCCCTCGCTCCGTTCCTCTTCCAGATACTGCCGGATGGCGTTGGCACAACGCACCGCCGACCAAACCATGTCCGGTCCTTTGAAAACGGCCATCATGCGATCGCCGACGAACTTGTCAACCTGCCCTCGGTAGCGCTCGACCAGCTCCGCCTCTTTTTCCAACGAGTGATTGACCTGGGATAGGACCTCCTTCGGTTTCGCCTGCTCACCGAATGCGGCAAAGGCTCTGAGGTCCGAGAAAAGCACGGTGACCGGCTCGCGACGGCTCAGGGCACTCTCCGGTCGGTCGGTCTTCTGAATCATCTCGGCGGCCGATCGTGAGATGTATTTTTCCATCAGCGCTTTTTCCCGCAGCTCTCCCACCAGCGCCCGAAAGGAGCTGGCCAGCGCCCCGATCTCGTCTCCCGTCTCCACCTCGACCTCGCTCCGGTAGTCGCCTTCCCGAATGCGATCGGTAACGGTCACCAGCTTCTTGATCGGTCGCGCAATCCCACGCGACACGATGAAGCTGGCCAAGACCGCAAGGCCGAGGGTGAGCATCCCCACCCACAGGACGCTTCGCTGGAAAGCGCGAAAAGCGCTGAGCTCTCGATCGCGGGAGCGGAGAGCGGCAAAGACTCCCTCCACTTCTCCTCCGATCGTCTCCAGGGGAACCAGGGTGGCCTGGTAGGTCTCGCCTCCCAACTCCATCTGCAGGTCGGTTGCCTCGCCGGCCATGTCCCGTTCCGCCAGCCAGTCGCGAAAGGCGAGACTATTCTCGGCCAGCGTCGAGCCTGCCAACTGAAGATCGCCGCCTTCCCCGGCGAAGAAAACCACCTCACAGCCGGCGAACCTCTTGATGTCCTGGGCCAAGTAGTCTCCGATTTCGTAGCCGCTCGTCACCGAGCCCAGGATGGTGGGCCCCACCGTTAGTGGCACCGCCACCACGTGGTCCAGCCGCTCCCCTTCCCGCCAGACTCCGCCGGCGCTCTCCCCTTCGAGTGCCAGCCGTATGAGTGGGATTTCCGAGGCGTCTTCGCCGGCGCGGCCGGGCAAGTCCGTTCGGGCCAAGACGACTCCCTCACTGTCGGTGATAATCATGAAGTCGCTACCCACCTGTTGCAGCATTTCTCGGGCGGAGTCCAAGGCGGTGGCGGCGTCCGCTTCGGCCACTATCGCTTTGAAGATGGGGCTTTCTGCCACCAGGGAGTTGACGAGCTCCAGTTTCTCGAGCCGGTCGGCTTCCAGGTTGGCGTAGAGGCTGCGCGTCGTCTGGAGGGCGCGATCGAGAGAATCACTGGCTAGGCGGCTGGCGCTCAGATAGGAGAAAATGAGCACTGCGCCTACCAGACCGACGACCAGAACCACCGAATAGACGAAGATCTTGGCCTGGAGGCTGATGCGAGACCAGAAGCTCCTAGTACCTCTCACGTTTGTAGGGTTTTCCGAACTTGTTCAGGTGTGGCTTCGGCTTGAAGCGCCGCGCGTCGATCTGGAAATCCACGCCTCGGGCGCCTTGCTCGCCGACCATGACTCGCTTCTCCGCCTCGCCCTTTTCATGCCAGGCCTTGACCGTGTAGATCCCGGGAGGGACGTCTGGGATACGGTACGATCCGTCCGGCGCCACTCGGGCAAAATAGGGGTTCTCCATGACCAAGACGAAGGCGCTCATCTGGGGATGAATATTGCAGTAGAGGCGCACCACTCCAGACGTCTCGAATCGCTGGGACTTGCTGGCTCCCGACTTGTACAACCCGAGATCGAAGCGGTTTCCCGGAGACAGCGAGAAGGCGTTGTGCATGATCTCGTCCCGGTTGGGGAAGGAGACTTCCTCTCCCTTGGGGATCACCTGTAGGTGGGGCGAAAAAGTCTTGTTCTCCATGACGATGTTGTGCACTCCCGGCTCGGCCGACGGAGTCACCGGCCCCTGGATCCCATCGACATAGACCACCACGTCCCGTACTGCCG
>DATDRI010000089.1:0-2716 GCA_035291825.1 Vicinamibacteria bacterium
CTCTGTTTACCTCGAGTATCAGCCGCAAGACGAGAATACGGTGTGGTCGATGATGTGGGATGAGGTCATGGTAGCCTCCTTGCTGGATCCGACCGTGATCACGGAATGGGAAGACCTGTATCTCGACGCCGTCCTCGATCATGGACCCCACTACGGCCACACGCTCGTTTGGCGCCAACCCCCGGGTGTTCCCAGCTTTTTCCTGGCCTATAGCGGTCCGGATCCGGTGGACTACGACAAATGGCGCAGTCACTTGAGCCCACCTTTCAATCGCCGGCCGGCTCGCGTGCAAATGGAAGTCGATGCCCAACGATTCCGTTCTCTTTTCGTCAATTTGATGTCCCGGTGAATGCAGGAAGGGGACTGGTCATGAGGTTCGACACGGCGCTCACCTTCCTCCTGCTGATGGTCGCGGTGGGATGTGTCGCGGCACCGGACTCGAAAGGCTGGAGACTCTCGGAGCCTGGCTCGGTGGAGGAAGGTCTGGCTCGGCAGATGTTCATGGCGTTGGATGCGGCGGAGCGGGCCGGAACCGATCCTCACATCTCTCGCTTCGATGTACGGGCGGCGACGGTAGTGGAGGTCGCGGGACGGGAGCAGGTGGTGGTGGGTGGCAACACCGAGTATCACGTGCCGGAGGCGATTCACGGTGAGACCTCTTTGCTGAACCATGTGACCAGCCTGCACGGGCGGGAAGCCACGCGACGCGTTCGCTTCATCGCCTATTTCACCGAGGGAGAGTGTGGGAGCAGCTTGAGCTGCGGCGACTGTCGCGACTACCAGATCGCCAGCACCGACTACCAGAACCTATGGGTGGCTTGCGGCCAGGGCTCCGACCGCACCGTGCAGGTAAGACGGTTTGCGGAGGCGATCGTTTCCGAGGAAGCGTTTCCGGAAGTCGCCGTCACCGAGATGCCGTTGGGCGAGTCGGAGATGGTTCGCCTGGTGAGGGATGCTACCGGGGCACGGGAAAGTGGCATCACGCTATTCACCGCGGCGGAGCACCACACGGGCGTGGCGGGATTGTCGTGGAAGGGTAATTTCTACCGGGCGGCGGGCGCGGACGACGCCGCGTTTCACTACCGCTATCCCATCGGCGGCCTGCTCCAACAGGCGGCTGCCGAGGGCGACTACTTCATACGCGCCATCCTGGTAGCCGGCCAGCCGGGTAGCTGGCCTCGGGTGAGCTACCGCGATCGGCAATACGGCTACGAATCGAGCAGTTTCAATCTCCGTCGGGGAATGGAGCCCATCCAATTGATCCTGACGGACGGCGAAGGGAACTACCGTATGACGACGTTCGAAGAGGCCTTACCTCACGCCTTCAGCACCAGCGCCTTCATGCCCGAGGCGGTGGGCAAGTTTCTGGAGACCCACGCTCGATAGCCTACGTTTTGTTTCTCTTCTTCCATTGCCGCTCGAAGGCTCTCCGCTGTAGGAAGGATTTCTGAGTGCCCACGCTGGTCGTGGAAAGCGCGGCATACAGGTTGGCCCGGGCCAAGGCGTCGCGCTCCGGCATCCCCTCTGCCAGGAACACCGCGAAGCTGCCGATGAACGCGTCGCCCGCACCGGTGGTGTCCTTCGGCTCCACCTGGTAGGAGGGGATGAGCTCCATGCCTTCCGCCCCGGCTAGCAAGGCTCCTTTCTCTCCCAGCGTGAGGATGACCCTGCCGATGCCTTGAGCGAGAAGATACTGGGCGCAGGCCTTCGCCTGATCCACGGTGTCCACCGGTTTGCCGGTGATGGTCGCCGCCTCCGTTTCGTTGGGGATGAAGTAGTCCACGTTGGCGAGCTCTTTCAGATCCACGGGCGCGGCGGGAGCCGGGTTCACGATGCAGCGGATCTTGTTCTTATGGGCGAATCGGACGGTGTGGTAGACGGTTGCGAGGGGAATCTCGAACTGAAGGATGATGACATCGGCTTTCTTGAGGCGAGAGGCGGCTTGATTGACGCCCTTGGCGGTCAGCTTGTCGTTCGCTCCTTTGACCACCACGATGCGATTCTGGCCGCTCTTGTCGACGAAAATTGGGGCGACGCCACTCGCGACACCCTTGACGGTCTTGACATGGCGAGCTCCAATGCCCAGTGACTTGAAGTTCTGAATCGTTGCCGGACCGAAGAGATCGTCACCCACCCGGGCCACCATTTGCACCTTGGCGCCGCAGTACTTTGCGGCCACCGCTTGGTTCGCTCCCTTGCCCCCGAATCCGAGGTCGAAGGAATCCCCGAAGACCGTCTCTCCCGGTTTTGGAAAGTGATCGGTGAAACTGGTCAGGTCGACGTTGGCACTTCCTACCACAGCAATCCGTGCTTGACGCTTGGCCATTGTCATCCTTAGGGCGTCCGAGGCGGCGCCGAGAGTCGTCTCAGGAACGTTCCCACGAAACGATCACCATCCACCACCAGAGGCACTTCCGCATTCGGCTCGACGCGAGGGAAACTCGTGATCTCATAGTGATCTCCCGCGTCCTCGATGCCTTCCAGCAGGAGGTAACGGTTGGCCACTGTCTCTCCATAGGTCAGCTGCCCTTTGGTCTCGACGTCGATGTGCATGGGCCGTAGCTCCCGGGCGAAGGTCTTGTCGAAAGCGATGCCCACCGCCAGAGGATCGTGGAGATCCGATCCGCTGAAGCCCAGTCTTTCCGAGAATCCGATATAGAAGTCGCCGATTTCGGCAACGAACTTCCCCATGGGAGATCCGGAATTGGCCAACAGG
>DATDRI010000090.1:0-12255 GCA_035291825.1 Vicinamibacteria bacterium
CGAGCGCCGCCTGCAGGGTGACTCGCGCCCCCTCGGCGCGCAGTGCGCCCAGGCTATAGACCACCATCTTTCTGACGCCCGGGTCGTCGTGGTTGGCCAGCTCCAAGAGCGGAGCGACGGCCCGCTCATCCCCAAGAGAGCCCAGCGACCAGATGGCATAGATCCTCGTCTCCGCGTCGTCGTCCGCGAGCGCCTCCAGGAGGACCGGCACCGCTTGCCGGTCTCCCACGTGACCCAGGGCGAGCGCCATATAGCGACGAACGCGCGGGTCATCCCGTTCCGCATCCCGGAACATGTCGATCATCTCCGGCACCAGATTCCCGAGATCCTCTCGCCCCGATTGCTGTCCGAGATTGTTGAGCTGTTTTGCCAGCTCGAAGGCAGCCTGCCACCGCCGGGTAGCACCCCCGGTCTTGATGTCACGAAGATAATCGAGACTGGATTTCTCCTCGGCAACCAACCAGCCGAAGAACAAGAAAAGGCCCACGCAAGCAATCACCACCAGCGCTGGAATCAGGAAGAACTGGAAGACAGCAACCCCAAAAGAGACGTCTTCGGCTTCCGCCACATCATTCTTCGGTGGCGGACCCTCGGCTCTTCGATCCTCGGTGGTCACGAATGAAAAACTCCTCTCCGCACGCTCGCGGGCCAACGATGGTAGCTCCATTGACGTCGATAAATCAAAGACGGTTTCCGCGGCTTTCCCGACACTTAACATGATTCATCGAAACTACCGATGAGAATCGGCGCGCTCGGCGGGTGTGAGAGTATCGGTCGACAAAGTCACTTCTTGATCCTGGTATTGGAGCTGATAGAGGCGATAGTAGATGCCGCGTTGAGCGAGCAGATCCTGGTGGGTTCCCACCTCGCGGATGCTGCCTTTGTGCAATACGACGATGCGGTCGGCCTTCTGCACGGTGGAAAGACGATGGGCGATGACGATGCTGGTGCGACCGACCATCAAGCGCTCCAGCGCCTCACGGATGAGAAGCTCCGTCTCGGTATCGACGCTGGAGGTCGCCTCGTCGAGAATCAAAACCCGCGGGTCGTGGGCCAAGGCCCGGGCGAAGGAAATGAGCTGCTTCTGCCCCGCCGACAGTGAAGAGCCCCTTTCGCCGACCTCCTCATCCAAGCCCCGTGGCAGCCGGGCCACGAATCGATCGAGGTGTACGTTGGCCGCCGCCTCGGCGATGTCCCGGTCGCTGATGTTGGGGCTTCCCAAGCGGATATTGGAAGCAATCGTTCCCGAGAACAGATGGACGTCCTGCAGAACGATGCCGAACTGCCGGCGAAGCTCGCTGAGGTTCCATTCTCGCAAATCGACCCCGTCCAGCAGAACCTGACCCTTTTGCACGTCGTAGAAGCGAAGAAGGAGGCTGGTGAGAGTCGTCTTTCCCGCCCCGGTGTGTCCAACCACCGCGATTCGCTCTCCCGGCTCGATCTGTAGATTGATGTCCTTCAGGATCCAGTTCGGTTCCTGGCGGTCCCCGTAGGATTGGTAAGAGAACCACACTCCTTGGAACTCGATACGACCCTCCAGCCGAACCGGCCGCCGCTCCCGGGGGGCGTCGATGATGGCGGGCTCAGTATCCAGCAACTTGAAGATCCGCTCCGAGGAAGCCATGGCCGATTGTAGGATGTTGAGTTTCTCCGTCAGGTCGGCGATGGGTCGGTAGAACCTCTCGGAGTATTGGATGAAGGCAACCAGGGCTCCCAGGGTCAGTCCGCCGGTCAGGATCTGGCCGCCCCCGTACCAGATGATCAGCGCGATGGCGGTGGCTCCTAGAAGCTCGACGGTGGGGTAGAACAGAGCATAATAGAGTATCGAATCGAGATTGGCGTCCATGTGCTCGCGGTTGAGCTTGCTGAACTGAACGAACTTCCTCGGCTCTTGGCGGAAGAGCTGGACGACTTCCATTCCGGTGATGCTCTCCTGATTGAAGGCGTTGATGCGGGCTATCCGGGTACGCACCCTACGGTAGGTCTCACGAACGCGCTTCTTGAACACGAGGGAAACCGCAAAGAGGGGAGGAAGCACCGCGAAGCTGACGAGCGCCAGTTTCCAGTTCAGCGAGATGAGAACCACCATGATACCGACCAGCATGAAGATGTCGCCGAACACGGTCACCACGCCGGAAGTGAAAAGCTCGTTGAGCGCATCGACGTCGGCCGTCACCCGGGTCACCAGACGGCCCACCGGATTCCGATCGAAAAACGCCGGGTGAAGCTTCTGCAGGTGTCCGAATATCTCCCGCCGCATATCGAACATGATGCGCTGGCCGGTCAGGTTCATGACATAGACCTGTAGATAAGACAGCACGAACTGGACGAGCAGCGCCAGAACGTAGAGTCCCGCAATCAGTTTCAGTCCCGCCAGATCTCCCTGGGCGATATAGTCGTCAATCGCCACTTTGGTGAGATAGGGACCGACCAGGTTCAGGACGGAGCTCGCCAAGATCAGAAAGAAAGCCGCCACGACCGAAGCTCGATAGGGACCGAGGTAGGTCAGGAGCCGGGCCATCAGTCGGCCGTCGTACGCTTTACCGAGTAGCTCTTCTTCGTGGTAGTCGGGCATGGGCTATATCCGTTCCAGCTCTTCCTCCAGGAGCTGCTTCCGATAGAGAGCCGCGTAGAGGCCCTGTTGCTCGACCAGGCTCTGGTGGGTGCCCTGCTCCACAATCCGCCCGTCTTCCAAGACGACGATCACGTCGGCGTCCTTGATGGTGCTGACCCGATGGGAGACCAGCAATGCCGTGCGGTTCCGTATGACGCCCCGCAGTTGAGAAAGAATGCGTTCTTCCGTCTCCGTATCCACACTCGATAGAGCATCATCCAGGATGAGGATCCGCGGCTCGATGAGGAGCGCTCTAGCGATCGAGGTGCGTTGTTTCTGGCCGCCGGAGAGGGTGATCCCGCGCTCCCCGACCATCGTGTCGTACTGCAATGGGAAGTCGGAGACGTCAGTTCCCAGACCGGCAATATCCGCCACTCTCGCCACCTCCTCGAGAGAGGAGCCTTTACGTCCGAAACTGATGTTGTCTCGCAGGGACTCGGAGAACAAGAAACTGTCCTGAGATACGAACCCGATGGACTGCCGCAAGTCGGCCAGCGGAAGCTTCCGGACATCGATCCCATCCACCAGCACTTGCCCGGCGCTCACGTCATACAGCCGCGGAACGAGGCTCACCAGAGTACTCTTACCCGCCCCGGTCCGTCCCACTATGGCGAGCGTCTTCCCCGCTTCAATCACCAGGTTGATGTCGTTGAGGACTTCGGTTCCGTTGTAACGAAAGCTGACGTTGCGGAACTCGACACGACCTTCCCACGGCACGTCGGTTCTAGCATCCGGGGCGTCGGCGAGCTCGGGGCTCTCGTCCATGACCGCCGCCAGGCGCCTCATCGATGCCGCCCCTCGCTGATAGATGTTCACCACCCAGCCGAAGGCGATCATCGGCCACGTCAACATGGAGAGATAGGCGATGAAGGCGACCAGTTGCCCCAGGGAGATCTCCTGGTTCACGACCAACCGGCCGCCCCACCAGAGCACCAGCGCCGATCCCACCCCGATGAGCACGGCCAGCAGCGGATAGAAGGCGCCCCACAACCTTGCCAGCTCGAGGTTCTCTCGGAAGTACTCCCGGTTCTCCTCCTCGAACTTCTCCTGTTCCGGGCCCTCTTGCGCATAAGCTTTGACCACCCGGACCCCGGATAGATTCTCTTGCACCATGGCCGTGATGTCGCTCATCTTGGCCTGAATCCTCTCGAAGCGTTTGTGAATCACCGCCCCGAACATCTTCACCGCGATCGAGACGAACGGCATGGCCGCCAGCGCCACCACGGTCAGCTCCAGGTGAATGGCCAACATGAAACCCAGCGCGGCGATGGTGATGACGCCGGTCTCTATCGGGTACATGATTCCCGGGCCGAGGACCATGCGAACGGCGGAGATGTCGTTGGTAGCACGGGACATCAGGTCGCCGGTCCGCCAACGATGAAAGAACGACGGACTCATACGTTGGAGATGTGCATAGAAATCATTACGAAGGTCGAACTCCACGTAGCGGGAGACGCCGATCAACAGTCGACGCATCCAGAAGCGGAAGAACCCGTCCACCAACGCAATCGCCACGATGAGGCCGGAGTAGAAAAGCAGCTTGCCGGCGGTGACCGAGACGGTCAGATCATCCACCGTCATCCGCAGCACTTGAGGCTCCAGAACCGACGCCGCCTTCCCTAGCAAGAGGCAGAGCATTCCCAGTGCGACTCGTCCCTTGTAGCGGACGAGATAGGGAAGGAGACGGCGCAGCTCTAGCATGGTAAGAAGATCGCCTCAGTCTTTATCTTCTGAAAACAGTCGGTTTCACCAAGGGGAGTCAGAAGAACCCTCCCGCTTCACGGATGGAGTCCGAGGGCCTCGGCCAGCTCTTGGCGGTTGAAGGGGCTAGCGGTCACGAAACGACCGTTGATGTCGAAGGTCGGAACCTGACGCCTGCCCCCGGTCGCCTTCAAGACGATCTCGATCGCTTCCGGATGGTCATCCAGATTGATCTCTTGGTAGTCGATGCTCCTCTCGTCGAGGAATCGCTTTGCCAAACGGCAGTCGCCACACCGGGTGGTGGTGTACATCTTGATATCCAACGCTTATCAGACTCCTGATTTAGTATAGCACCGGAGAGCACAGCCTCACCGGTCGGCGAAGTGCATCCGCTGTTGTGATTTATCTCGAAGAACACCGCTTCTTCGTCGGTCACCGCCTCGGGCACCCGATGAAGATTCCTGAGCGGCGTCGTCAGAGGGCCAGCTCCGGCACTGCTACCTCCGCGTCGCGACTTCCAGCTCGCCGATCCGCTCGTCCACGACCGTTTGATAGGCGGCATCGCCGATGGTCTCCATGAGCTCTAGAGCCTTCGGGCCCTGACCCAGCTCCTGGTAGCATCGGGCGATGTTGTAGCGGAGGTCGGTCGTATCGTAGGGGGCAACCGGATCTATTTGCCGGGAAGCTTCCTCGAAGGCGGATAGAGCCTGCTGATAGCCGCCTTCGCGAAACAGCCGGATGGCTCGCTCCAAGGCACTCTCCGGCTCCCACGACAGAGAGGAATCGATCCGTCCCCGCCGGTAAAACCGCGGGGCATCGGCCGGGGGAACGGGATCCACCAAGGCTTCCACCGCTTCCACCACTTCCCCTTCTTCCAGGTGGGCGGGGCATCCTTCATAGATCACTCCTGCCTCTCCAATGAGACGAAGGCCGCGGCAGCTCTCGCTCTCGTGAAAGAATACGGCAGCCGTCGCGACCGCTTGCGTCCCAGCGGGCTCCTCGGGCGGTTGGCCAACCCAAAACACAGAAGACTGACCCTGCTGCAGATCCACAATGAGATCGAAGTGACTGAGAGAGGAGCCATCGAGGAACGAGCGCTGCAAAAGAATGCGTTTACTCGCCGAGGGATCGGACACAGTGAGGTAGTAGAAACCCTCGTCGGTTCCCGCCTGGCGCTCGACCTCCGGAGCGATGCCCTTGACCGCGGCCAGCAGCGTTTGCGGCAGAGCCTTGTCCAGGGCGAGAAAAGCTCGGGCCTTAGCGGCGCCCGCGCCGCGAAGCCGTGCCAGTTCCCCGAGCACCTCCAGGGCCGCAGCCGAGGCCCCCGACTCCTGAAGTAGGCTCCTCACCTCGCGATCGATTTGGTCGTAGACGTCCGGAATTGGCACCGGCCCCGCCTCGAGTGCAACCGCTCGATCGACCCGTGTGACAAGAGCCTTGCCGCCTCCTTCACTCCGTTCCATCCGAACCGGGCTCGAGCTGGTCGGGGACGGCTCCCGTGGTTCGAGAAGTCCCAGGACGGCGGCGACCCGATCCCGGATCTGATTGCTGGAAAGGCCGCCGCCCAGCGGGATACGGACTTGCAGGATCCCGCGCCGGGCCACCATGAGGATCTCCCCCTGGGCGGCAGGCTCGATCCCCTCCGGCATGCGGTCCACGCGGCCGACCTCGATCGTCATGCCGAGCAGTCGCACGATACGGCGTGCAGTCACCAGGTCTCGCTCTTCCACGAAGGCGGCGACCGCGAACTCGGGTTTGTCCCGTCTTGCAGCATCCGCCCCAGCGGCCAGTGCCCGGCCAACCCCGTCCAACTCCTCGCTGCAACGGTTGCACCCTGCCACCGGCAAGTACACGACAAGGGCCACGCCGGCCTCCAACAAATCGGAGGTCACCAACGTGCCGCTGGACGTCGCCGCTCGGATCTCCGGAAACGGCGCAACCACGACCTTCAATTCGGGGAACTCCGTCGCCAGCTCGCGGGAGAAGCGCTCTCGATCGAAGACCGCCTGGAGAGTCTCCGGGCTGGCGAAGGCGCCGCTTTCCAACAAGGACTCTTCGACCGCCGGCCGGTTGGCTCCGGGAGCAAAGTAAGCCTTCACCCATGTCTCAACCCGTTGGGAGATGGTGAGGCCGGGGTCGGATGCCATGGCCATGAACACCTCGGCGGTGGGCCGGAGTCTCACCGATCTCCATAGAGCCTTTCTTGCCTCCGCCCATCGTGCCTGCGCGGAGAGAGCCTGCCCCAACGTTTGAAAATACCGGCCACGCCTTTCCCGATAGGCGGCACGAGCCTCGGCAATCATGTCGTCGAAAAGCACGCCCTTCTCGGGTGTGACCTCGATCTCTCGTTCGGGCAGGAAATGCGAAGACTCCGATAGAGCCCGCCGAACGGCCTCCTCGGCTGCCGGAGCGTCATCGCTGTTCAGAAGGCGAACCGCTTCCGAATGGGCCTCTTCGGCCGGCCGGATTCCACCGGCTTGAGTCGAGAGGGTGAGGGCGACCAGGAGGGTCGACTCTGACAGCAGTCTCAATGGCAAGAGAGTCACTTAGAAAGCTGCAACGAAGCGAGCCGTTCTGCCGCGGCTCGGAGAGTTTCTTCTCGCTTACAAAACGTGAAGCGCAGCTTTTGCGCGCCGTCTTCGGAGCGGTGATAGAAGCTCGACCCGGGGACGGCGGCTACGCCGATGGTCTCGATCAGATGGCGCGCGAAGGCTCGGTCGTCCGAGAAACCGAATCCAGAAATGTCGGTCATGATGTAGTAGGCGCCATCGGGCTTGAAGCAAACGAAGCCCGCCTTCTCCAAGGCCGGTAGCAGCACGTCTCGCCTCTTCCGATAATCGGCGGCCAACCGCTGGTGGTATTCTTCGGGAAGCTGCAGAGCAACCACCGCCGCCTCTTGCAAGGGTGCCGCCGCGCCCACCGTGAGGAAGTCATGAACCTTGCGGATGGCGTCCGTCAGGCGAGGCCGGGCGACCGCCCAGCCCACCCTCCATCCGGTCAAGGAGTAGGTCTTGGAAAGACTGTTGATGGTCACCGTTCGTTCCGCCATGCCCTCTAGGGAAGCGATGGGGACGTGTTGGCCGGCGTAGAGGATGTGCTCATAGATTTCATCGGTGATGGCTACCACCCCCCACTTCCGACAGAGAGCGGCGATCTCGGAGAGCTCCCCGCGGGTGAAGACCTTGCCGGTCGGATTGTTCGGGGTATTTATAATGATGGCTCGGGTCCGTTCGCTGAAGGCTGCCGCCAGCTCGTCCGGATCCAGCCGCCAGTCCGGCTCGTGCAGCGTTACGTAGCGAGGCACCGCTCCCGAGAGGATGGCATCCGGCCCGTAATTCTCGTAAAACGGCTCGAATACGATGACTTCGTCTCCCGGATCCACCACCGCCAACATGGAAGCGATCATAGCCTCGGTGGAGCCGCAACAAACGACCACCTCCCGTTCGGGGTCGACCTCCATTCCATAGACACGGTTGTACTTTCGGGCGATTGCGTCGCGGAGTGACTTGCTCCCCCAGGTGATGGCGTACTGGTTCACATCGGCGCGGATGGCGGAAACGGCTGCCTCCTTGATCTCTTCCGGGGCGGGAAAATCGGGGAACCCCTGGGCCAAGTTGATGCCGCCGTGAAGCTGGCAAAGGCGGGTCATCTCGCGGATCACCGACTCGGTGAACGACTCCGCTTTCTTGGATCCGAGAGGTCTCGCGCCCTTAAGATGGGCGGAAGGCAATCTCCCCGACGGGGATCGGGACATGAAGGATGGCCTTTCTCATGGAACCCAATGTCCTTTGGTGCGTCATTCTGCAAACGACTCCGAGCTGACATAGATCCGGCGATATAGCATCTCGTTTCTCAGAACGAGCTTTACATAGTTGCGGGTCTCGGTAAACGGAATCTCTTCGATGAACTCCTCCGGGTCGGCGCTGGACTCCGTCCTCGTCCAGGCTCGAACGCGGTGCGGCCCCGCGTTATAGCCGGCGAGAGCGTAGTCTATCCGTCCACCAAAGATGTCCAGGACTTTTCTGAAGTAATGCGTTCCGAATCGGATGTTCACGTCCGGGTCGTAGAGATCGGCGTGCTGGTAACGCCGCCGCTGCTCGCGCGCGATCGTTTGACCGGTGGCCGGCATGATCTGCATCAGCCCGCGCGCCCCGGCCGGCGAACGAACCCTGGCGTTGAACGTGGACTCCTGCCGGATGAGAGCGGCCACCAGGTACGGATCCAGGTCGTTCTCCTGGGAGTGACGCTCCACCACGTCCCAGTATTTCAGCGGGTACATGATCTGCCAGATAGCTCGCGGTAGCAGGTCCCCGGTCGCCGAGACGTGGAACGGAAAGGCCTCCCGCATGGTGGAGATCGCCTCGCGGACGTCACCCTGTTGATCCTGTATCCAAGCGACGGTAGCCAGAAAGGCCGGATCGCCCTCGGAGTGGACGCTTCGCTTGGCTTCCAGGATGGCTTCTTGGTGGAGCCCCATCGCCAAGAGTTGAGCGATCCGCGCCTGGCGATCGGAGCGGTAGACTCCCAGGGCGTCTGTCAGCTCGATACCAGCGCGAGCCGGCTCGACGGCGGCGAGGGGCGCCAGCACGCCGCCCAGCTGGATGAGGTGCTCTTCGGCGCGGCGGCCATAGTACGTGTTCTTGAACCCCAGCAAGACCTGTCGATAAAGCGCCACGGCACGGTCCACCTGTCCCGAGCTCTCATAGGCGCGAGCTCCCCAATAGAGAAACTTCGAGAGCTCGTCGTCCGCCGGATGCTCCCGGGCTACCCGCTCGAATCCAACCGCCGAGTCCACATACATCCCTTGCCGATACTGAACCCACAGCAGATGCCACTGCGCCTCCACATAGCGTTTTCCATCCCGGAACTCGTTCACCAGCCTGGTTAGCAACCGAATCGCGGCGTCTCGCTCACCTTCATCCAGGTGGTCGTTGGCCAGACTCCACAGGGCTTCCTCCGCCCAGGGACTCTGGGGGCTCATGGCGAGAATCTCGGCGAGCTTCATCTGGAAAGACTGGCGCCTCCGCCCCCGCTGATCGGCGAGGGCGCGGTAGTAGATCGCTTCCGGCTGGAGATCGCTCCGCTTCACCTGCTGCAGTATCTTGTCCGCCGTCGTGTTTTGGCGCAGGCGGTACTGGCAGATCCCGCGCCGCAAGTGGACTAGTTCCGTGTCCACCCGACTCTTGAACTGAGTGAGAAGAGAAGTATAAGCATCGTAGGCATCACGGTAGCGCTCGTTCTGGTAGAGCAGCTCGGCGCGCTCGAGGGCTAGGCGGTAGAGCCTCTCAGAATCCTCGGCGGGAGATCTTCCACGGAGCGTGGTCAACTTCCGTCCCGCGTCTCGGGCCAAGGGGCTGGTCGGCATCTGGTAATAGAGCTTCTCCAACAGCTTGACCGCTTCTCGGCTCTGATCGAGCTCGGTTAGAGCTCCGGCGAGCTCATAGAGACCCTCGTCGATGAAGTCCGGCTGACCGTCCGCCAAGATGTCCCGAAACAAACCGGCCGCCTCTTCGAGTCTTTGCTCCTCGACGAGCAAGCGACCACGTCGAAGGCGTGCCTCATTGACCAGCGCGAATTCCGGATCTTTGCTGATGAGACGATCCAGGATGTCGATCGCTTGCCGGCGGTCGGCGTCATCGATCTCACCGCTCGCGAAGTAGAGCGCATGGCTCGAAAGCTCGGTGGAGTCGATCCGGGGCGAGAGGAAACTCTCTGCTGCCTCGCCCGCACGTCTCGCCTCGAGCAGAACTAACCCCCTGGCAAAGTCGGCCAGACCTCGTACCCGGGATGATTGATGGTCGGCAGAGTACCCGTCCAGACGGTCGAGTTTTTCCTGGGTAGAGGCCGGCTGACCTTCCAGAACGGTCGCGATCTCCTTCAGATCGTCTCCGGGATGGCGAAACGGCTCCCAGGGTAGACTGGGCGATTCGGACTCCTGCCGCGGGAAGGGAACGGGGGTGGACGGGGCAGCAAACAGGATCTTCAACAACAAGCCGAGACAAAACGCCACCCCAATAGCAACCAGGCACTGGCGAGCGATCTGGTTCATAGCCGAGCTGCTTCCCATCTCAAGGTAGAACCCTCGGTCCGGGCCGACCGTTAGCCGGAGTACGGATAGATAAGGACTAAGAGACTAGCCGGGTCGTCGCCCAAGAGCGGCCGCGTCGCCGTCGGCGAGGATACGGATGAGCTCTTCTTCGAAATAATTAGTGCTCTCACGAATGGGAGGAGATACTCGCTCGGAGTAGAGTTGCCTGCTCCTTTCGATGTCGTCCTTCAACATGGAGTAAACGCCTCGCTGCTGGCGTCCTTGTTGAACCTTGGCTTCGTTATAGAGCTTGATCTCGGAGACCAGGAGTCGAGCGAAACGCTTCGCATCCTCGTGCTGCTTTCGCGTCTCCGGATCCATGGAGTCGAGCGATACCGGAGCAGGCGCTCGGGAGGGCACTCTTGGGGAGGGAGCGCTCTTCGAGAGCGCTTTAGCCTCCACGTCCTTCACGTTCAACATCACGGTGCTCGACCCTTCATCCCTGACGCCGGGAGCGGTCCGGGATGCCAACGGAGGCGGTGTATCTCTGAGAGCGGCCATGCGGTCCGACACAAACTCCGGCGGCGTCTTGCCAGCCGCCTTGGCCGCGTTCATCAAATCCAGAAGCCGGCTCGAGTAGAGCACCAGAATCTCGATCGCTTCGACCTCTCCCAGCGGCTCTCTGGAGTCGCCGCTGTCGGCGTACACGACCGCCGCCACTTTGTCCCGTAGAATGAGCGGCATGGCGAAGATATTGGTGGGAAGGACGGTGCCGATCCGGGACAGAAGATGAGCGTTGTCCCGATGCGCGCTGCTCTCCCCTAAGAATCGCTGGCGAGAGGTCATCACGGCGCGAAAGACGGTATCGGCGTTCGCGGGAACCGAAATGCGCTTGAGGGCCTCGTTGCTGAAACCGGGGCTCTGGTCGAACCCCAGACCATGCCAGCCGACGCAGTTGCCCCCCTTGATGATGAAAAGGGCCACCCGCGGAGCGAACTGAGACATGGCCTCGACGAGCGAGGTAAGCACTTCCTGTAGACTGCGCCCCGCTTCGAGCTGCGCCATGAACTGACGGACCAACGGCAGCAGGCTGACACCGCCCGTATCGCCCCTTCCACCGGACGACTGAGCTAGCTCCTTTGCGAAGCGGAGTATCCTTGCCTCATCGATGTGCTCTTCGTACTTCGCCATTCGATCCTGAAGCGCGTCCAACTGGCGCACGACCCCATCCTCGAGCGTCGAGACGTCACGACGCAGCTGATTGGCCCAGTCGGATAGCAGAGAATGGAAGAGAGCCAGCGTCTTGGCTCCAAGCTGCTCCTCGTTGCTCATTCTTCTCCGCCCTCCCCTGCGCTCATGAAGAGAGACAAACGCGCGATAAGAAGCCCGAAGTCCTGTCGGTCGATAGGGTTACGAACGATAAGCTCAACCATTATCATATACGATACGGGGTAAGTCAAGATGTAGAAAGGCCTTGGGGCCAGCTTGTGCCCCCATGCCGCCGGACCCGGCTTGCCAACAACCCCGTCTGAATGTACAATTTTGAGTTAGGAAGTTTCAACTTGGGGGCGCATTGGGTTCGACGGGGATAATTGAGCCCGCTGCTGCATGCCGAGAGCCACCTCTCGTAAAAAAGGTGGGATAAAAAACACAACTGCTGACCAAAAGTTAGCATTAGCCGCATAAGGCTACGTCCTCCCAGATCTCGCCTGCGTGGTTTGGGAAGGGCGTCATCAGAGCAGGCTGGCCGCGTTACCACTCCCCGGGTAATCGGCGAGATTTAGGGGATTGCTTTCGTCGGGTCCTTGCCGGCTCCTAACCGACGGGGGCGAGAAAATCGGAACCGGACAAGCATGTAGAGGCAACGGGTGAAGATCTTCGGACGCGGGTTCGATTCCCGCCGCCTCCACCA
>DATDRI010000091.1:0-5516 GCA_035291825.1 Vicinamibacteria bacterium
TCTAGGAGAGACTGCGCAAGTACTCGATCAGATCTCTCATCTCGGCTCCTTCAAATCGCGGCCACTCGCGACCCTGGCTCAGCATTTCTCGATACATCCACGGTCCGTGGTTCCACAACGTGGAAGCCATGAAGGTCGCGCTGGCGCGGGCACCGAGGGCGCGCAAGTTTGGACCAGAGCCTCCCTGACCCGCCTCTCCGTGACAGAAGCTGCAGTTGCGCAGGTAGACTTCCTTGCCGGCGCCGGCATTGCCAGGAGTCTGGAAGTACCGGATGGCGAAAAGGTAGGTGACGAGGTCGGCCATCTCCTGTTCGGTGAAAGTCGGCCGATCGACTCCTAACTCCTTCATGCGCTCTCCCATCGCCGGTGCGTGGTTCCAGAGCGAGGCGGCGAATCCCGAGAGGGAGCGCGTGCCCGAGCTCTCGCTTAAGTCGGGACCGATGTCTCCACCTTCACCTTCCGCGCGGTGGCAATTCTGGCAGCGCTGCCGAAGGAGAGCTCGTCCCAACCAAGGGTCACCGGGAAGCGGAGGAATCCGCCGGGGGCCGGTGCCGACGCCTCGCAGGAACGCCAAGACATCCACGACCTCTTGGGAAGACAACTGAGGCCACTCCATTCCCTGGTCTGCCATGGCCTCTTCCATCTCGGGAGCATGATTCCAAAGACGCTGCGCCCAGAGGATGGGATTGACGCTGGCCGACCATTGAGTGAGATCGGGACCAATCTTCTGCTCGGCTTCACCGGTGGCGTGACACTTCCGACAACCCTTCCGCGCCAGCACAGCTTGCCCGCGTTGCGGCTGTCCCCTTTCTTCCAGGTAGCCGGCGACGAAGAGAAAGGCCATCAGGTCCGCAGCGTCACGAGGCGTCAGCTCAGGCGGCCAGTAGTCGAGGGAAGCCATTTGTTGCCACATCTCGGGCGCATGATTCCACATGACGGCGGCGACCTCCGCCAGGTCGGAAGGCGTTCGCGCCGGGCGAGACAGGTCGGGCGCCCTCCGACCCCCGACGCCAGCCACCGCGTGGCACGTCATACAACCACGGTCGTAAAGTAGCTCTCCGCCTCGCTGGGGGTTCCCAGGAAGAAACCCGGCACGCCATCGAAGCTGGGTTTGGCTCCTTTCGTTGACTACCACCACCACGGAGACGAGGATCACCAGAAGCGCCACCACGACGATCCATGGACGGACCGGGCTCACTCTCGTTCCTCGATTTGTCGGATCTTGAGGTAGAGACCCACCGCCAGCAACAGAATGAAGAAGACCGACAGCGCCAGTCCCTTGCGGCGGTAATCGACCTCCGCCAGGGCGGCCACTCCCATTTCCCGAGCGGTGGTGGCGAGTGCCAAGCCCTCTTCCACCTTCTCCCGCAGCGGCTCGACCGCGAAAGCGTGCACCAGGTTTCGTGACTCAACCAAAGTCTGGTTGGCGTCGATCAAGACGAGCTCGGCCTCGCTCACTTCCATACCGGCGCGCGCCGCTCGATCCACCACTTCACGCGCCGCTGCCATGGCCCCCTTGAGGTTACTTATCTCCTCATGCACGGTCGCCGCTACGCCGTACGCCGGCTCCCCCTCTCCGTGGCAGGTCATGCAGATGGCCTCGTCGCCCACCCCGACGAAGTCGTCGGTCGGCGCTTCGATGTTGTGGTTACCGTGGCAGGACTCACACTCCGGCTCGTCGATGGCATCGAACGCCTCCTGATGGGGGCTCGCCGCAAAGAGCTCTTTCTGGACGCCGTGGCAGGTTCCGCAGACGAGCGACACCGAGGTTACGCCGGGCGGGGCCGCACCGTGATTGCCATGACAGCTGTTGCAGGTGGGAGCGCCCAGGTCTCCCCGATCGAAGAGAGCGCGCCCGTGAACGCCGGCGCGATACTCCGAGAGCTGATCGGTGGGGATACCGTACGCTGCCATGTGCTCCGGATCGGCGTGGCAGGCGCCGCAGGTCTCGGGGATGCGGGTGGGATACACCGGCGAACGAGGGTCCTTGGCGGAAACGACCCCATGCGCATGGTGGCAGCTCGCGCATTGAGCCACGTCCGTCGCTCCCTCCCGCAGTCTTTGGCCGTGAACGCTCGTCCAGTACTGAGCCACCTGATCGACGGACAGATTGGGATCGAAGCGATGCATGTAGCTCGCGTCGCTGTGACAGCGCCCGCAGAGCTGGGGGATGTCCCCGGGATCGGGCACGCCGATGAAGCCTTTGTTCGGATCCATCGCCAGCTCGTAGTCGCCCTCGGTCTCGATCGTTCGGTCCCCGCCGTGACAGTCGGCGCACGACACACTGGCCTGCGCGTGAACGTCCTCGCTCATCGCTAAGGCCGCTGGATCCTCGAGCTCCCGGTGGCAATCGAGGCAGTTGTCCTGGCCGAGAGCCACACCGGCAAAGGTCATCAGAAGGAAGGTCAGCCCGGCTCGCATCATGGCATCACGTATCCCAGGAGGGTCATGATGGCAATGAAGAGCAGCGCCGCCACTCCCATGAGGGTCAACCAGCGACTGGGCTCCTCTCGGGAGGAGCGTATGTCGAGCACCGGCACGAAGAACCAAGCCAAGCCCGCTAATCCGAAGGCCAAGAGTCCGACCAGCTCGCCTTCCACACCCGCGACCGTGGCGGGAAGGAGCTTGAGCGTCTGGAACATGAACACGAAATACCACTCCGGCTTGATCCCCGCCGGAGCCGGTGCGAAGGCGTCCGCCTCCTCACCCAACTCCCAAGGAAACAGTGACGCCAGGGCTGCCAGGATCGCCAGCGCGATGGCCCATCCCATCAACTCCCTGAGGAAGTAGTTTGGAAAGAAGGGCATACCCGCGTTCGTGGTGCTCGCTTCCTTCTGAGAGAGTGGCACGCTCATTCCCTGTCGCTGGATGGCTAGCAAGTGGAAAAGAATCAGCGCCGTCGCCATCATCGGCAGCACCGCGACGTGAAAACCGAAGAACCGAGTCAAGGTCGCACCGGTCACGTCCTCTCCTCCCCGCAGAAACTCCAGGAGGAAACGGCCGACCACCGGTACCTTGCCCGCCATGTCGGTTCCCACTCGAGTGGCGAAGAAGGCGAGCTCGTTCCACGGCAAGAGGTAGCCGCTGAACCCGAATCCCATGGCGAGGAGAAGGAGGGTTGCGCCCGTGTACCAAGTCAGCTCGCGGGGCTTCCGGTAGGCCCGCATGAAGAACACGGTGGCCATGTGCAGAAACGCGGCCAGCACCATCAGATTGGCCGACCAACTGTGCAAGGAGCGGATGAGCCATCCGAACGAGACTTCCGTCATGATGAACCGCACGCTCTCGAAGGCCGCCTCGGCGGTTGGCTTGTAGTAGAGGAGCAGAAGCACGCCGGTGGCCACCTGGATCATGAAGAAGAAGAGCGTGGCCCCGCCGAAGAAGTAACACCAACTATAGCGGTGAGACGGGACCGACTTCTCCCTAACGAATCGCTGGATGGGCTGCAGGTCGAGTCGCTCGTCGAGCCAGTGGAAAACACGCTCTCCCAACGAGGACAGCATCAGCTGTTCCGACTGACCACGATGTCGTCGCCTCGTATCGATACCGTGTAGCGCTCCAACGGTCTGGGAGGAGGCCCAGAGATGTTCTTGCCGGAAGTGTCGTAGTGCCCGTTGTGACAGGCGCACCAGATATGACCGAAGTCGGACCGATACTGCACGGTGCAGTTCAAGTGAGTACAGATCCCATCGTATGCCCTGAGCTCGCCGGACGGCGTGCTGATCAGGAGCCCTGGTCTCCTACCGAACTTGAAGATCTTGCCGGAATTGGGCGGGAGCTCTCCGACCTTACCGGCTACCACGCTTTGATCCATCGCCTCCGCAACCGCCGGCGGCATGACGAACTTGAGGACCGGATAGAGAAACGACACGACCGAGCCGATCACCCCGCCACCCAGCAACAGATCCACAAAAGAACGACGACCGATGCGCCAGCTGGCGCTCATGGGGCCTCCCTTCTCCAGGCTCTTACCGTCCAGTCAATGCACACCCGGCTCGAGACAATCGACGCCGGAACGAGCCAGAACGAGATTGATGACGCGAGCTCAGGACTTCTTGAGTCCCATCACCCACTTGATGATGGCATCGAGCTGTTCGTCGCTGCCGTTCCAGGCTTTCTTGTGCTGGCCTCCGTTGAGCTCGTTCTCCTTCAGCAGAAAGCCCTTCAACCATTCGGCACTTTCCACGTCCGCGCCGGCATTCGACAGATCGGGACCCACCATCTTGGAGGTCTTCTCGATCTTCTGCGACTCGACGGTGTGACAGACGTTGCACTTGTTCTCCAGGAACGCCGTCTTTCCGGCGGCTTCCTGCGCGGCGGCGTTGGCCGGCACGAACCACAAAGCGAGAGTCAAAAGCAGCATGACCGCAAACAGCTTTCGCATTCTACACCTCCACTTTCCTCTAGGTCCAACATACTCGACATCCAGCACTTCAAGCTTCGTGCCATTTCGATCGAAGTCTTCTCCCGTCTAACCGACTCAATCCAATGGAAATTTACCCTTAACGGCTCTCGGTGGCAAGGAGCCGGGATGCGGATTTGCGTGATTTCTCGCAGTCCCGCCAGAAAACCCAATTTTCCGCTCTTTCGAAAGCATGACGACGGAATGATGTGCACGAGGATCGGTTCTTGCTTCGCTCCTCGGCGGGAGACTCGAAAATAGCCTCCGCGATGGTAGACTCCCTTGAGGTCTTTCACCGGGGCTCCGCAAAGATGCTCTATCCCCGAGGCGTTTCGTGACCGGAGGTCTGCGTGAGCATCCGCAATCTGAACCGAATCTTCAAACCCGGGAGCGTCGCGGTGGTGGGCGCGAGCGCGACGCCGTCTACCGTGGGTTTTACGGTGCTCCACAACTTGCTCCATTCCGGGTTCTCCGGCGAGGTCTTCGCCGTCAACCCCCATCACGCATCCACACAAGGGATTCGAGCCTACCCGGCCGTGTCGGCGCTTCCCCGAGCTCCAGACCTCGCCGTCGTCTGCACCCCCGCGGCGACCGTCCCCACCATCATCGAAGAATGTGGGAAGGCGAATATCCTGGGACTGATCATCATATCCGCCGGCTTTCGAGAAGTCGGCCCCAAAGGCAAGACCCTGGAGGAGACGGTCCGCGAGACGGCATCCCGCTTCGACGGAATGAGAATCCTCGGCCCCAACTGTCTGGGAATCATCGTGCCGGGTCTGGGGCTCAATGCGAGCTTCGCCGCCGACACGCCCCAAGGGGGGAGCATCGCCTTCCTCTCCCAATCGGGGGCCCTGTGTACGGCAGTCCTCGACTGGGCTTTGGTGGAGGACATCGGCTTCTCCCACTTCGTGTCCCTGGGGAACATGCTGGATGTCGACTTCGGCGACCTGATCGACTACTTGGCCGAGGACGAGCAGACACGTTCCATCATCCTCTACATCGAGTCGATCACTGGGGCTCGGAAGTTCGTCTCGGCAGCCCGGGCCTTCACTCGGACCAAACCCATCATCGTTTACAAGGCCGGCCGGTTCGCCGAATCCGCCAAGGCCGCTGC
>DATDRI010000092.1:0-8652 GCA_035291825.1 Vicinamibacteria bacterium
CGATCATCTCCAGGGCACGCTCCGCCGCGGTCATCTCACGCCTCAGAGCATATCCTGCACGATATGGCGCAGTCTCGTAAGGCCCGCCTTCACATCCGGACCCAGATGGACGCGCAAGGCTCGCCGCTTCCGCTCTACCAGCACCCGCAAGTCTCCCTGAGCTTGAAAGCGCTTCAAGATGCCGAAGGAGTACTTCTGGCCGGGGATCGGGACGTCCTCGGCATCTTCCGATGTAATCTGGAGGAAGACCCCGGTGTTCGCACCCCCTTTGTGCAACTGCCCGGTGGAATGAAGGAAACGTGGTCCGTAGCCGAGCGTCGTTGCCACCCGCTTGCTGTCCCGAACCGCCCGCCGAAGGGCGGCGAGCTCCTGCTCGTTCTCCCCGTTCATCTCCAGGTAGGCGTTGACGGCGAAATAGTCGCCGCCGCCGAGCCGTTCGAGATGCGCCTTCAGGTACTCCTTCACACTCTTCGACCTGGCCCGGGAAGCGATGGCGTTCTCATTGTCGGCATCGGTAAACAAGCTCAGGCCGTCTTCCTCCAGAACGGGTGTTTCCGAAGGCAGCACGCCGGTCTTCTGGTACTCGTCGATCAGTCTACGGGTGGCGACCTTGCTGGCCTCCACGTCCGGCTGGTTGAACGGGTTGATGCCCAGAACCGAACCGGCGACCGCGGTCGCCATCTCCCAGCGAAAGAACTCTTGTCCCAAATCCATGACGTCCTCGACCGTGATCCGCACCACCGGGTGTCCCGCTTTCTGAAAGGCCTCGATGGCTTCGTCCTGCTCGCCTGCCGCTGCGGCGCGGAGTCGCAAATAGACGAAGACGCGGTCCTCTCCGTACACTTCGGGCGCCCCCAGGGGCTCGTTGTCGATGGGGACGAGCCCTTTGCCGTCTTTCCCAGTCGACTCCGCCAATAACTGCTCCAGCCAGGCACCGAGCGAGCCGATAGCGGGCGAGGCCACCAACGTCACCTTGTCCCGCCCTCGGCGGGCGAGAGTCCCCAAGACGGCGCCCAGCTCCACTCCCGGATTCACTTCCGGGGGCACTATCGAGGCACACGATTGCACCATGATCTCGGCGCGATGCAAGAACCGCGGTACATCGACCCCCAGGATGGCGGAAGGCACCATGCCGAAGTGAGACAGGGCGGAGTATCTTCCGCCGATGGTAGGCACTCCGTGAGCGATGTGCCGGAAGTGATCGGCCTTCGCCAGACGATGGAGGCTCGAGCCCGGATCGGTGATCGCCATGAAATGGGAGCCAGCCCGCTCGGCACCCACCGCTCTCTGGACTCTTTCGAAGAAATACTGCTTGAGCACGTTCGGCTCGGTGGTGCTTCCCGACTTGGAGGAGACAATAAAGAGGGTTTTCGCAGGATCCACCCGCTTGGCGAACGCTTGGACCTGCGCGGGTACGGTGGAATCGAGCACCAGGAGCTCCGGCAGGCCGTCCACCACTCCGAAGGTCCGCCGCATGACCTCCGGACAAAGACTGGAACCGCCCATACCCAGCAAGAGCGCGTGACGAAACCCCGCCGCCTTGACGTCCTCCACGATGGAGCGGATGTGCTCCGGGTGATCGATCTGACCGCTCACGACGTGCAGCCATCCCAGCCAGCGATCCTCTTCGGCGCCCGACCAAAGCGTGGTGTCCCCTCTCCACAGCCGCCGGACCTTCCCGTTGACTCGCCAGTCGCTCAGTGTGTCTTGGACCTCCCTCTCCGCGTCGCCCAGGATATGCGTCTGTCGCGCCAGCCCGCCGCCCAACAGAGACTGCCTCTTTCGTTCCACCGCTCCTAATAGCTGGTCGAAGGCATCCGAGAATTTCTTGACTCCATCGGCGAGCAGATGATCCGTCGCGTCCTTCATGGAGAGTCCCACTTCGGCCAGCGTTCGCAACATTTCCTTCGCCTGCGCGCCGTTCTCGACCCAATGCGCGGTCAAGGCGTCGCGGACTCGCCCCTCGGATCGGAAGGCCAGATAAGTCTCGGTGGGCAGCGTGTTCACCGTATCCTCTCCGATCAGCTCCTCGACATACAGCGTCTTCGAGTATTTCTGATTCTTGGTGCCGGTGCTGGCCCAGAGGAGCCGTTGCGACCTGGCTCCTTTGGCGGCCAAAGACTTCCAGCGATCCTCGGCCAGCAGCTCACGATAGAATGCGTAGGCCACCTTAGCATTGGCGATGGCCACCTTCCCCACCAGGCTCTTCAGCTTCACTCGCCGTTCGGGGTCTCGGGTGGCGTCCAGCGCCTCGCTCAACTTCTGGTCGAGTAGCGAGTCGATGCGGCTGACGAAGAAGCTCGCCACGCTCGACACGCGGCTCAGATCTCCTCCCGACGAATCGAGGAGCTCCAGGCCTTCCAGATACGCCCTCACGACCGCTTCATACGTTTCGACGGCGAACAAGAGCGTGACGTTGACATTGATTCCCTCGCCGATGAGCTGCCTGATGGCGGGTAGGCCCGCCGGTGTGGCGGGAACCTTGATCATGACGTTGTCACGGGCGATTGCCTTGTGCAGACGGCGCGCCTCCGACAGGGTACCCTCGGTGTCGTTGGCCAGATAGGGCGAGACTTCCATGCTGACGAAACCGTCCCTGCCGCCCGTTCGCTGATAGGCTCCCTTCAGAACGTCCGCGGCCATGCGGATATCCTCGATGGCCAGCCGCTCGTACATGTCTTTGGCGTCGCCCACGTTCGGAGAGACCAACTCTCCGGTTGCCGTGTCGTAGTCGGTGCTTCCCGCCAGCGCCTTCTCGAAGATGGCGGGATTCGACGTCACCCCGAGCAAGCCATCGTTCTCCACCATGTCCTGGAGCTCGCCGGAGGTGATGAGGCCGCGGCGAATATTGTCATACCAGATGCTCTGCCCGAACTTCTGGACTTCACGGATGGGATTGGACATGGTGTTTGCTCGAAGCCTTCTTTGGAACCTAACTCATTGAAGGCCGTCGATCAACAGATTAGGTGTCGGCAGGTCACGCGCTTTCTTCGGGCGCTGCGACGTGCTAACTTGGGGCTAGCACGGACAGGAGGAGGTCAGGGAATGGCCGTTTCAGTGTCACGCCGGCGCACCGAGTCGCGTGCCCGGGCCGTTTCAACCGTCCTCCTCTCGTTCGCACTAAGCCTGGCCGCCTGCGGGGAGCAGCCGACGGCGCCCTCCTCCTCCCCGCTGTCCCTGCCGGAACTGAAGTCCATCCTTCTCGACGAGTTCGGGGAGTTCTTCTTCTGCGATCCGGATTACTACCCGGTGGGGAGAGGGGACGAAGCGGAGCTGGCGCTGGAGCGGTTCCCCGAGCTCGCCGCCGATCCCGTGGAGTTCCCGGTCCTTCTGCGACGGCTGGGTCTCGAGCCGGCCCCCACTTTCACTCCGCAGGAACAGCTTGCCATCTACCGGGAGCACAAGAAGCTGGCGGCGGTCTTCACCGAGCCGATGCCGGGAGGATATCGCTTCCAGATGCGCGTCAGGGTTGGAGCCGGGATCGACGCGCTGGAAGGCGAGATCGACCTGTTCGGCCGCGTCCGCCTCACCTCGCGCCAGCCGTCTTCGGACATGTGTCCCATCTGTCTGGCGCAAGGGACGCAGATCGACACGCCGTCAGGGCCGTTCCCGGTGGAGGCGATCCGGGTGGGCACCCTGGTGTGGAGCTTAGATGAGCGCGGAGAGCGAGTGGCAGTGCCAGTGCAGCAGGTGGGCCAGACCCCCGCCCCTCGCGGCCATCAAATGATCCGTCTCGTGCTGAGCGACGGCCGCCGGCTCCTGGCCTCCCCAGGTCATCCTCTCTCCGATGGCCGGACGCTCTCGACGCTGCGAGCCGGAGATCCGGTAGCAGGGGCGACGGTGCTCTTGGTCGAGTCGATCGGCTACCCCGGGGCTTTCACGTTCGACCTGCTGCCGGCCGGCAGAACGGGATTGTACTGGGCGGACGGCGTTCTGCTCGCCAGCACACTGGCACGCTGACCCCTCCCAACTCCCGGGGAGAAATATCGCCTTCAGGGTCGCGTTCATCCAAGACAGTCCAACTAACAGGGGAAGGAGCCGCGTCCCCGCTATGGACGCGTCAGGGGCTCATCTCGTAGATCTTGACCGTGAGTGACCCCCCGTTGTCTGCATAGCAGGACGTACAGTCGTTGATGTGAAAAGAGAAAGGGCCGTCCTTCCCATTGAGCAGTATCGAATACACATGATCCGAACGGAAGGGACCCCAGTTCACGTCCTCGCCGTCGAGAAAGAGGGAAATGTCCGTGCCGGAGAGGTTGTCGTACTGGGATATCCAGCAATTGTCCGTTACATACTCTGCGTCGCCAACGCAATCGCCGCCGCCTGAACAAAAGAGGAACTCGCAGTCCTTCCATTTGTAGGCGCCGGAGACCTCGATGCGAAAGGTCTTGAAGGAAGGATAGGACCGGCCCGTCGTCACAACGGAACCGTCGGACGGAACGGTCAATGTCTCCAGGAGGACGTTGTCTAAAGCCGGACAGCTACCGACAGCACCTGGTCTCTCGAGGTCCGGATCGCTGCAACTGCAGTAGTAGGGAATGGAGGCGGGAACGGGCGTAAAGCCGCCGGTGGGACTGTAGAGGGTCACGTCGAAATCCGGCTTTTCAAGGTGGTATTGCCAGAGGACCGACCGACTCCCTCCTAATGTGGTTTCTTGGACGATGGAGAGCATCTGCCGTTCGACGATCTCAGCTGCTTCCTGAGCTGCTTCCTGGACGTCATAAGCACCCTTTGAGCTCGCGCAGCCGGTGATCCACAACACGAAGGGAACGGGATCCCTCGTCCGTTGTTTCCCCTGCCCGACGGTAACCTCGGGTACCCAATCGAACCCGAAGTAGGTAACCCATGCCTCGGGCCTGGTGTAGACACCCGGTTCGAAGTAAAGGCTGGGCTCGTCGAACCTCTGGGCGAGCCCTTTCAGCCCGGTCACATACTGTAGGAACCCCTCGAGCACCGCGCGGTTTCGCCGGCAGGCCGCGGGGTGCCTGACGGTGCCTCCCGTCCCCGGCTCGACGCAGATTGCCCAGGTGTCGCCGCTCGCGTCGACGAGCGGAGGCTCGATGTCCGCGAACAGCGTGCGGCCGTCGATCCAGGCGCGGTATCGATTCACCTGCACAAATAGTTTGCGAGCCTGATCCGTCCCCCACTGGCGGGGATTATTCTTGTGGTGTCTCGGACCCTGGAGAAGCCAGTAGGCGTAGGTTCGCTGCCGAGCCAACTGCGGGCCCAGCTTCGCGATCATGTCTTCGACCACCTCGATATCGAACTGACATTTTTTTCCATTGGGAACTTCCTTCAGCTTCGGGAGGAAAAGGATGTCCCAGCCGTTCTTGTCGATCTTGCATAGGTTCGCCCCCCAGCCGAGCCTCCCCGCGTAGAAATCGAATCCCAGCTCCTCGTCTCGGGGGAAGGCAAGTGGGTTCACGTTGGTATCCGCGCCGAAATAAGCCGCAGGGGGACCTTCATAGATAAAGCGCAACCCGTAGACCCTTACGTGAGTTGCGATGGCACGGTCTCCACCGGACTTGAATCCGGCTGCCAAGTATGTTCCTGCCTCGAAGGGGAACGCGTTTCCCAGGTGCAGCACATGGGCACCAGGGGCGACCTGCTCGCAGATTCCGGTCGGAGAGAAGCCGTTATCATGAACGGCTGCGCAGTAAAACGTACCCGTCTCGTTGAAATTGTCGCTCGTATCGGCGAACATCGAGTCAGCACCGTCGCAACCGGCGTTGTAGCAGTGCATGCGGGCGCTGATTTTCCCCGAAGACTCGGCGTTGAACACCACTCCCACCGTCCGCTTTTTGGGGGTGCCAAAGGTGTTGCCATAGAGCCACCAAGGACAACTGTCGTCGTCGGGGTGGCACGCCGGTCGAGACAGCTCGACTTCCGGAAGGGCCTCCGGGTCTAGATGGAAATCCGCCCCCGGCGCCGGCGTGGCGAAGGCGCTTGGCGGTTCAATGAACCGATTTAGGGCGAAAGGTACGAGCGCGCAGAGGCTTATGGCAATCGCCTTTGATGGGACGTCCACGACGACACCTCTCTTGACGCGAATTGTACACGGATTATACGTTTGTGCAAGGCTGGAGGTTCGCGAGGGAAGCAGCCCTTGCTTCAAAATCACTAACCGAAGTCGTCGTAGAGGAGGCCCTGTTTGCCAGGCGTCGGGAGCCCGGTCTAGAATTCAGGTTGTTCCCCTCGGCTGCGGGGATCGCGCTACCCCGCGAGTGAGTCCGTCGATGCTCAAAGCAAGAAGGTCCTTGATGGGGAATCTAGCCGTCCCATCCGTTGGGTGGAGCGTGCTGATGCTGGCGGGGCTGCATGCGATGTCCGCCTCATCGGTCGTCGCCCAGGAGGAGACCCACCGCTTCTCGGTGGATGTGAACGCGGTGGCCTTGGACGTGGTGGTGACCGATCAGAAGGGTCGATTCGTGAAAGACTTGAGCCAAGACGACTTCGTGGTGATGGAAGACGGCGCTCCCCAAGAGCTGGCCTTCTTCACCTCAGGACTCACTCCCGTCACCGTGCTCCTCCTTCTGGACAGTTCCTCCAGCGTGCGCTCCCATCTGCGGGAGGTTCAAAAGGCAGCCAATCGCTTCGTCGACAAGCTGCAGCGAGGAGATCGGGCTCGCATCGGCCTCTTTCACAGTACGGTTGTCTTCGGGCCAGGCTTCACCGACGACATGAAAGAGCACATGGCCATAATCAAACAGATGCGGCCGCAGAGGAGCACGCTTCTCTACGATGCAATCCTCGCCTCTCTCCAAGAGCTCTCCAGCGTCAAGGACCGCAAGGCCCTGCTGATCTTCACCGATGGGGACGATGGGGGCAGCGAGGCGTCCATGGAAGACGCCTTGGAGGGAGCCCGTCGCTCACAAGCTACCATCTATACGGTGGGACTCATGGGATGGAGCAACGAGGAAGGTATGAACATGAACGAGAAGCTCCTCACCCAGATATCCGAGTACACCGGTGGCCGCGCCTTTTTCCCACAAGACGAAGAGGAGATGGGAAAGGCCTTCGACACGATCCAGGACGAGCTCCATCGTCAATATCGGATGGTGTACCTTCCGCAAAACCCCGAGAGTCTGCCGAGCTGGCACCAGATCGACGTGAGTCTTGCCAATCGCAGGAACCTGGTGGTACGAACTCGCCTCGGCTACTACAGCGACCCGAATCGGGCGCCTTAGCCTCCGCCAGGAAGGGTCAATGGACAGAGCCCCTGGGAACCGACCCACCGTTGCCGCCTTGCTGTTCGCCTGGTGGCTGCCTTCCCAGAGCGCTCAAGACCCCGATCGGCTCCTTCTCGCTTGGTCCGCCATCGGCCGGGAGGATGCGGTCGAGGGACTCCTCTCCGAGAACGAAGAGGTGGACATCGGTGCTCGGGACGACGATGGCTGGACGGCGTTGATGCATGCCGCCCGAGGAGGCCATCAGGGCACCGTCAAAGTACTCTTGGAGCATGGTGCCAACGTCTACTCGGAGAACAACGAGGGCGGTACCGCCCTCCACGTGGCAGCGGAGTACGGAAGGAGTGAGGTGGTCCGCCTGCTGTTGGAAGCCGGCGCCGACTACGAGGCCCTGGACGCCCTCGGTCGAACGCCCTTCTATCGGGCCTTCGAGAACAGACAGGCGGAGGTGATCGACTTACTGCACGCCGCCGCCCGGGCAGATGCCGATCGCAGGATGGCCCAACATGGCGGCCAGAGTGAGGGGGAAACGCTTCCTCCCCAGCTCATCTACTCCCCTCGGGCTCCCTACACGCTAGCCGGCTTGAAGGAGCGCATCGAGGGGACGGTCGTTCTCATGATCCTGGTCCGACGCGATGGTTCGGTGGGACCGGTCAACGTCTCGGAAAGCCTGGAAGAGACCCTGGACCGGAGCGCGGTCAGGGTCGTTCGAGGGTGGAGATTCACTCCCGCCATGCGGGGCGGGAAACCGGTCGAAGCCGTCGTCGAAGTCAAAATGGATTTCGAGATCGCCGAAAACCCCGAGCCCGAGCCGGAGCAAACCGCTCCGCCCGAGGATTCCTACATGGTTCCCTGAACGGCTGGTGCGTGGATTGGGGAGCGGGGCTTAGTTGGACGCCGGCACGCCGGTCAGCAAGTCGAGCTTGGAGCGCGCCGACAGGTAATTCGGATCGACTTCCAGTGTCGCCTGGTACTCCTTGATGGCCCTATCGGTGTGCCCCTGCTTCAAGTAGCTCTCGGCGAGAAAGAACCGCGCCTCGGCGAGCGAGGGCTCCCGGGCGATCGCCTTCTTGAATTGCTCGATGGCTTCGTCGTACTGCTTGAGCTGATAGTGCACAATGCCCAGGTGGTGGAAGAAGTAGGCATTCGAGCCGGAGCTCCGGGTGGCGAGCTTGAACTCCTTCACGGCCTCCTCGATGCGTCCCTGGGCGTAATAGGCAGCTCCCAGGTTGGAATGGGCGTCGCCGAAATCGGGGTCTAGCTCGAGGGCCATCTTGTAATGCTCGATGGCCTCGTCGATTCTGCCCCGACGCTTGAGAGCGACCCCGAGATTGTTGCGAGCGCGCTGAAAGGTGGGAAGGATTTCGAGGGAGAGTTTATACATCTCCATCTCCTTCGCCAGCGGGTCGAAGTCGAGCTCCTGCCCCTCCGTCTCCACGAAATAGCCGTAGAGGAATCCCTGGTT
>DATDRI010000093.1:0-4680 GCA_035291825.1 Vicinamibacteria bacterium
TCCGGCAGGCATGGGTGTCGTTCGGTGAGCAGACCCAATCGAAGGTGCGGTCATAGCGGTACTGGTCGTGGTAGATCTTCTCCCAGTCACGCGACACGCTTCGCGAAAGCGGGTTGTCGTCGGGCGCCGAGGGTTGGAAGAAACTGCACGCGGCATCCAGACCAATCGCCGATGCCCCGATACCTCCCCCTAGGAACTTAAGGAAGAGCCTTCGATCGACGCGGCTTGGGAAGGGGCTCTCTTTCCTCATTGCACTGCTCCTATTCCCTCTAGCGAGCGACAACCAGCTCTTGCCAGATGGTGACCGACTTCTTGCCGTCACGATCTCCGGCGCTGCCATCCCAAACCGCGAACGCGATCGAGGCTCGGTCCCCCGGCTGGAGAGAGACCGCGTCGGTTCCGGATGAAGCAAGGGCCCGACGGAAGACCACGCGATAGGAGCCGGTGGAATAGACACCGACCGCATCCACCGTTTCGTCTATCTGCGGCCTGGCTCTAAGCGTCCCGAAACCCTGCGCGGAAAGGTCCTCGGCGGCGCTGGTGGGCATCGGACTCGATACGATGTTGCCGGCGCCCCACCCGGTCACATAGGTAGGGTCCGATTCCAGCGTCAGCGCCTGGCGGGTTGGCTGCTCGACCGGAGAACGGAGGAAGTTGGGATAGGAGTCAATGCCGATATTGGGATAAATCTTGTCCAGGTCCTGAAAAGCTGGCTCGAGATCCGCCTGGCGTTCGGACTTCCACATCCAGATATTCACTTTGGAGCCAGCCTCCCCCATGGCAAAGAAGGGGGGATCGGCGGCGAGCGAAAACTCGACGGCTGCCGCATCGCGGAAGTCCTGTGGCCGAATGGCCGTATGGTCGTAGGTCACGTCCGCCCATACGAGCAGCAGAGCCAGCGAGTTCCCATCGTGCAGTGCCTTGATGGTTATCTCCTCCGGTCGATCGTCTCTCCACCACATCGGCATCAGGTGCAGATTCACCGCTTCGGTCTCGTTCCAGACTCCCTGGTCGGGATGCACTGGAAGCTCGGCGACTCTCTTGGCGACCACTCTGAATTTTTTCATTTCCATCTTCGAGCGTTGTGTTTCGCTGGACATCGAGAGAACGTAGTTCGCGAGGTGCCAACCATCCTCTCCGTTGAGGTAAGGATTCATAGGCATGGGAGAGCCTGGAAGCCCGACCACCAACCGCCGGTAGACCTGCTCGGGCTCGGGAGAGCCTTTGAAGACTCCCGCCGTCAGATCCCGTGGTCGCGTCGGCCTTCCCTGAGAATCGAACTGCTCCTGTTGGCCATCGCCCCTCCCACTGACCCCGTGACAAGGAGCGCAGCCCCTGGCGAAAATCTCCCGCGCTCTTGCTTCGGCAGGAGCGTCGTACTCCGGCTGGGGAGGAACTTGAATGATTCCCCTACCCTCTTCGTAGGGTTGAGTCGGAACGTAGGTTTCCTCCACCTCGAGAGGGCGGGTCGAGAAGGACTTGACGTAGTGAACGAGAGCCCACCGCGTCTCCTCCGGCAGATCCGCCCAGGACGGCATCGCGGAGCCGGGCATGCCGCGCGAGATGGTGCGGAACAGATCCTCGTCGCTGGGCACGCCATCCCAGGTCGAGACCAGGCGATACTCGCCCCGGGTGAAGTCGCGCGGCCGAGGGTAGAGAAGATAGGCGGCCTCTCCCTGTCCGTTCCCTTCCGCCCCATGGCAGGCGGAGCACTTAGCCGCGTAGGTTTGCCCTCCAAGCTCCAAGAGTCGCGGTGAGCTCGAGACGAACTGGCTGGGAACGATCGGGTTTTCGATCGGTCCGCTGGTGCTACTGGCGCTATCTCCCTGGCAGCCAAGAAGCGAGGGACCGAGGGCCATCAAAAGAATGCTCAGACGGTCGAGAGCCCACCCTCTCACCGTTTGCGTCATGGATCCTTCTCCAGCGCGGCGCCCATACTGGAACTCGCTGGGGTGCAAGACGCGGACCATCTGCCGTGAGCCCGCGTCTTCGATGAATGACAGGCATTTCAGTTTTTCTCTCGCTCCTTCGTTACATCTTCTGGGTAATTTGCCCCAGCCGGCTGGGGCATCTGACGCAGTCGGAGATCTGGACGCACGGGGATCTCCACGCAAAGACCTTTGCTAGGTACTAGTTCAGGAATCAGAACATGGCTGCGCCAAGCGGCAAGCTTTATGCTTCTAGTGCATTTGTATCGGCCTATGGTCGTGAACGAGCAGCAAGTCATAGAGATCCTGATGGATACAGCGGATGGCGCATTCGCCACCGACTCGCGGGGACGGGTGGTCGCGTGGAACCCGGTCGCCGAGCGAATCACTGGTCGCGGCGCGGGTGAGACCCTGGGACGCCCCTGCTGGGAGGTCGTGAATGGGAGAGACCCTTTGGGAAACCTGGTCTGTTTTCCCGACTGTCACGTCATGGCCATGGCGGTCCGAGGCGAGCAGCCTTCACATCATGATCTGGTCGTGGACGGCCGTGGCAAGGAGCTCTCGCTGGATTTCAGCACGACGTTAGTGCGTGATGAGGAGTGGAAGACCCGGGCGATCGTCCATACGTTTCGCGACGTCACCGAGCGACGTCGAATCGAGACGCACCTGCGACAAGCTCTTGGGGACCAGCCGACGGCCAAGGAAGAGATCCCCGAGTCCGCCGGGCGGCTCACGATTCGCGAAAAAGAAATCTTGAAGCTCTTGTCCTCCGGTCTCTCCACGCAGGCGATGGCGAAACGGCTCTCCCTCAGCAGAGCGACGGTGCGTAATCACGTTCAGAACATCCTCAGCAAGCTGGGAGTTCATAGCAAGCTCGAGGCGGTCGTCTTGGCACAGCGTTACCACCTGGCATAAACAGAAAACCGTTCCTGGTGGCGGTCGCAGGAGGGACCACTCCCGCCAGCAAGTCTTTACCGGGAATCCGCGCTCTCCGACTCCGGCTTGAGAATTCGCGCCGACCATGGCTCGAGGTGGAGACGAAGGAAGCCGTCGTTCTCCTGGCAAGAGAAGGGAGCTGGAGGGAGCTGATCCACCCACCAGAGTTTCCGGAAACCCCAGGGCTGCTGCAGATCGACGCGGCCGTCAGCCGGCGCGCCAGATGGGTTGAGAACGACCAGCTGGATTTCTTCCCCGAGAGACCAGCTCCAAGCGAGAAGATTTTGGTGGCCGTCGCCCGCCATCCCGGCGGAGCTCACCCGCAGTAGCCGCCATTCGCCCTCCTGCAACAGGGGATGGTTGCAAAGAGATAGTAGACGGTCATAGAAGACAGCCAGCTCTGAATCGACGGGCTCCTCAGGCTCCCGGACGAGCTGAAGCGGAACTCGAACGCGTCTTCCCTCCATCTGCCCGTGTTGAACCAGCCGGAGGCCCGGCAGGGTCATCATGGCCGAGGCAACCATCCGACTGCGATCGCGCCCGAAGGCCACGGTGGCGCGCGCCTCATCGTGATTTTCCGTGAAGTGGACCCCACGTTGGACGAGCGTTTCCTCCTTTCGCAGGTGCTTTCCAATGCCCTCCGCGTCCGATTGCAGAAAGAGATCGTAGAGGCGTTTGTCGTAGGCGTAATCAAACCCCAGCTCCAACAGCCGGTTCTCGAGCCCCCAGTAAGCTTCTGCCACGAAGACGAAATCCGGCCGCACGTTCTTCACTCCCTGGATCATCGCTGTCCAAAACTCGACGGGAGGCGATTCGCCGGTGGAGACGGCCCACCCCCATACCCGCTGGAACACGTCTGACAGTCCCAGCATGGCCAAGTCGCAGCGTACTCCATCGGCGACGCGCGCAATGGACAGAAGCTCTCGCGCAAAGGCTTTCCTGAGCCCAGGCGAAAAATAGTCGACCTGCGCCGTATCGTCCCAAGGTGGAAAGTTCGGGTCGCGGCCGTGCGCGATGACGGCTCCCTGCGGTGTGCGATAGAGCTCTCCGGAGTGATCGCTCTGCCGACTTTCCGGCACCGACACGAACCAATCCGGATGCTGGACCGTCCAGGGATGATCCATCGCCAAGTGGTTGCCCACGAAATCTACCATCAGGCGGACACCCACCGCGTTCAGGCGCTGGCGAAACCGTTTCAGTTCATGAGGTTCCCCAAGGGCGGGATCGAGCTGGTAGGCGTGCACCGCGTAAGGAGACCCCTCGACGTCGCTCGGCTTCCAATCAGGAAGCGCGGCACCGTACGACCGAACGATCTCGGGAACGGTGAGCGCTTGCCCTCTGGCGGCGGGACTGCGTCGCCAGGCGCCCATCAACCAGAGGAGATCGAACCGTTCGCCGAGCCGCTCGAGCGCGTTATCGGGAACAGACGCGAGCGTGATGCGGCGCCCTTCCCGAGAAGAGTATCCGGCCAGCCAAAGGCGGGCGTTAACCTCGAGGAGAAGAGGATATCGGCGTAGAGCGTCCACCAAGGTCCCTTGATGCCGAGATCCGCTGGGAAATTGTAAATCCGACCACGTTACCGGTGTCTTGTTACGGTGTCTCCAGCGGATCCTGCCCATCCTCCACACCGGTACCCTCAACGTACGCCATTTGCACTAAAACCCGCGCAGCCGCACCTGTGCATCCACTTCGCGAGCTCGAGGACCGGACATATCGTGAAAGCAAGCCCAAACGCGACCAGCCAGTCCTCAGACCTCAGGTCGAACGCACCAAACGGCTCTCGAAGCCATGGCACCTTAATGATCAACGCGAGCAG
>DATDRI010000094.1:0-1949 GCA_035291825.1 Vicinamibacteria bacterium
CTCAGTTCGGCCGGTCTCCACTTGGTCCTGGCCTGGGCCGTGATGGCTGTCGGGCTTCACCGGACGCCGCTTCCTGAGAAGCCGCTTGTCGTGAGGCTCGTCGAGGCTGAGGCTCCCCGCGCATTTCCTCCCGCCCCACAGCCGGTGCGGCCGCGCGCCAGACAACAGGCAGTGGCTGGTCAGTCGTCTGTGCCATTGGAGGAGCGGGAGATCGCCCCTCGCGACTTGATCCTCCCATCGATCGCCCGTTCGGCGGCGACAGCCTCTCGGCCGCCGGAGATCGCGAAGGCTGACGACCCGGATGAGCGCCGCCGGATCAACTCTCCGCGTGCCGCAGCAGAGCTCGTCAAAGAGCTCGGCCTGTCCGGTGGCGCCGCTCTCTCCTCTGGTGTGCAGATCGTGGATGGCGCTCGGAGCGATGGACCGAAGGCCGTAGGCACACCGGGCAGGGTCGCGATGGTCCCTGGTGCGTCGGCCGGAGCCGGCTCGGGCCCGGCTCTGATCGGGGATGGGTTGGAAGGGGCGCGTCAGGGCAGCAGTGGTGCGGATGGCCGGGGACGTGCTCGGCGGCTCGGCGCGGAGATCACCATTCCCATCGCTCCGACGGTGACGGTCGGTCCTCGACAGGGGGGCATCGGACGGGGGAGGAGCGGGGGAGAAGGCCGCGCCGCAGGGGGTGGATTCGCTCGACCCGATTATGGAGCGAATTCGCCGCCTAAGTATCCCCCTCTTGCGAGAGAGAAGGGTTACGAGGGGACGGTCTACCTTCGGGCCCTGATCGAGCGAGATGGTCGCGTGGGCAGCCTCGCCATCGATCGCTCCTCGGGTTACGAGATCCTGGATCGAGCAGCGGTCGAGTCGGTCCGTGAGTGGACGTTCCTGCCGGCACAGAAGGATCAGAAGCCGGTGGTAAGCTGGGTGCTCCTCCCCGTACGGTTCGTGCTGAAGTGAGCTGGCGGTGGGGCGTCCGACCACGCCTTCGCCACGAGAACGGCTCGCCTCTCAATCCTCCCCCCAGAGGGGAGAGAAGAATGGTGAGGGGGGATTCTGAGAGAAGAAGAGACCCTAGAACAGAGATAGAAAATGACAACCGCGGTGTATCTGTCATTGCGAGCACCCGAAGGGTGCGTGGCAATCCCAATGCGGCAGAGGGAGATTGCTTCGTTTCACTCGCAATGACGACTCGCTATCTCTGTTTTTGGGAGAGAGGGGACTGTGGCATGTCGCAATTGAGATCGAGAGCATGGGAAATCGGCCTGTCCTTGGCCATTCTCGGCGTTCTGGTGGCGACGCCGCCGACAACGGCAGCCGACCCAGCGAGCAAGTATTTTTACGATGAGAAGGGGCAGATCGTCCGCGAGGAGGTGGATAGCACAGGCTCCGGGCGGACTGATACGTGGATCACCTATAACGGTGGTAAACCGGTCCTCCAGGCGGTGGATACTGGTAAGCATGGCAAACCTGATACCTGGTACCATCTGACTCCCGATGGACAGGTTGCAAGGGCGGAAAAAGACCAAAACCTGGATGGGAAGCCGGATGTCTGGACCATCTATGAGAAGGAAGTTCCGGTCAAGGCTGAGCAGGACCTAGACTTCGATGGAAAGCCGGACCGATACATTTACTTCGAGAAGGGGAAGCCTGTCCGAGCCGAGGAGTCGGTGAAGCGGGATGGAAAGGTCACCCTTTGGCTCTACTACGATGAGGCTGGAGTGCTCATCCGGGATGAGGAGGACACGAAAGGAATCGGGCGGGCGACGGTCTTTTCTTACTACCAAGACGGCAAGCTGATCCGGCGAGAGGAAGATACGAAGGGCACAGGGCGTGTCGATCGCTGGTCGTACTACGACAAGGAGGAGCGACTGATCCGCCGGGAGGTTTCCCGGAGCGGATCGGGGCGGCCTGACGTGTGGGCCCATTTCGAGAACGGCAAGATCGTCAAGCAAGAA
>DATDRI010000095.1:0-11834 GCA_035291825.1 Vicinamibacteria bacterium
ACTTTTCGCGGCGGGTCTTTCTCCCGCTGCCTGCCTTCTCGGCGGCGATGAGGATCTTTTCCCGTAGGATGAGGCGGGCGCGCCGCTCTTCCCCGGTGATGAAGCTATACACTTCCTTGGTTACGTGCTGGAGCAGCGTAACCTCCGGTTGGTCCACCTCTAGAACGATCAGGCCGCCGCCACCCGCAGAGGGACGGCTGAAGTCGATGTCGAGCAGTTTGTCGCGAAGCGAAAGCCGGGCCGCCCGCTCCTTGGGGGAGGAAGGCTCGAACTCTCGCTTGGTAATCTTCCTGAGGAAATCGACCTCGCCGTAGGAGAACACGATCTCAACGGTGCCAGCCCTCGGCGCTTGTGTTGGGCTCTTGGACTTCTTGCTAGGTTTGCTCCGGGTCGCTTTCTTGCTTTTCCTCGCCACGGTTCACCCTTCCCACTGGTTCGGCTGGGATGCCAGCGTTTCCCTAAACTCGTGTGTTCTTCTACGGATTCTTGCCGCCTCTACGCCGCGATGAATGGTCGAGGGACGACGCCAGGGGGGTCTCCAAGAGCACTCGTCCGCAAGCACAGAGAACACGACTCACTTTCCCGAATACCTTGACCGAACGACGGCAATCCGTACAGCAAAGAATCAACACCGGCGTTCGGATGGCGTCTGCCACCGGCGACCGGCTGTGCAACTCTCTCATCATGTGATCACGTAAGTCGTTACCGCGGAAGTACCGCGTCTGGGTAGAGCAGGTTCAGTGCTTCCCGCCAGCGGGCTCTCCGATCTCCAGCTTCCCGTCCAGCTTCGCTCCTTCCCTGACCATGAGCGTCTTGGCCCGGAAGGTACCCGAGGCGCGCCCTTGTTCGAAGAGCTGGAGAGAGTCGGCCTGGATTTTACCTTGGAAGTGGCCATCGATTTCCACTCGGCTGGCGTCGACGCTCGCCTCGATGTCCGAACCGTCCACGATGCGGAGGACACCCGCGGCCCGCAGGTCCCCCTTGAAGCGGCCTCGCAAGGTGATATTGTTTCCCTCGAGTTTGCCCTCGAAGAAGGCATTCCGGTCGAGAAAGGTCTCTCTATCGTCATCCACCAGAGCGCTCCCTACTGGGTAGTGGAAACGTACCTTCGCGTGAGTACGAGACTGGACGTTCAGTTGATATCATTACGCGCTTTGCCAGCGAGAAAAAATGATACCCTGCGGCTCAAAAGGTGTCAATTCGTCCGACCGGGGATGCGGTGAAAGGCTCGCTGGTGAAAGAGTCTTGCTCCCGAGCGAACCACTACTCGCCCGCCGGAGCGAGCGCGCCGGTGCGTAAGAACAGCTCGAGATCCTCACTCAGACGGTCGCCAACCACTCCGAAGTACTTCTTGACGATCACGCCGTCCTTGTCAATCAGGTACTTGGTGGGATACCCCAGGAAGGAACCGAAGGCCTCCTTGGTACCGTCTTCGCCCATCAGGTTGGGATAAGAGATCCCTTGCTTCCGGATGAACTCTTGTATCTCTTCTCGTCCGCCGGACTCCAGCACGATCCCGATCATGAGGAATTCCTTGGGGTCGTAAGAATCGGCGAGCTTCTGTAGGTGTGGCAACTCTGCCAAGCACGGTACGCACCAGGTAGCCCAAAGATCGACGAGTAGGACGGTGCCTTTGTGATCTGCCAGAGCGAACTGGCCGTTGCCGTCCACTCTCTGCAAGGCGAGATCCGGAGCCGGCCGGCGCTCCTCATCGACCGGAGTGGGAGGGCCGCAGGCGAAGAGGGTCAAAGCCGCCGCGGCCGACCAACTAAGCGGCCTCATCGCCGCGTTCCTGTTCTGGCAAATCTTCTGCCCCTCAGTCCACCCTCAGGCTTCTCACGTAATGAACCAGAACCCACCGTTCGTGCTCGGAGAGTTTCTTCCCGTAGGGAGGCATCGGCGCTCTCCCCTCTGTCAACTTCCAGAACAGCTCCCCGTCGGTCATTCCGGATTGCGCGGTGGCGGTGGTGATATCGGCGGGCGCCGGTTTCACGAACTTCGTCGCCGGGCCGTCGCCCCGCCCGGATGCGCCATGGCACAACTCGCAGTTTTTCTGATACAGGACCTTTCCCTCCGCCAGGACTTCCGGACTGAACGGAACGGGATTCGGCTTGGACTTCGCTTGAGGTGGCGCCTCCCATGGAGCGGCGGGATCATTTCCCTCCCGCTGGCTAGCCCAAGCCAGGGTGCCGACCACCAAGGCGATGGAAACGGGCAGCACGTGCCCGATCTTTCGTACGGTGACTCGGTCCCTCATCGCAGTCCTCGAACGAGCACATGATATCACGGTGAGAAGCGCCGTCGGGCTAGCCGAGAACGGGAAGGAACGTGAAATAGCGGGAAAGAGCTTGAAGTTTGTCGGTCGCCACCAGAACGCCCACCGCCACCAGAAGAATCCCGGCGCTGATCTCGACCCATCTCATGTGCTTTTTCAGACGGGCAAAGAGATCCAGAAAGCGATTGGTGGCCAACCCGGTGGCGATGAAGGGAACGCCCAGACCGAGTGAGTAGGACGCCAGGAGAGTCACTCCCTGATCCACCGTCTCCTGAGTAGCGGCCAAAGCGAGAACCCCCGCCAGGATAGGACCGATGCAAGGGGACCACCCGAAAGCGAAGGCGAGCCCGATGAGGAACGAGCCGCCCAACCCCACCGGTTTGTTTCGTGTCTGTAAACGCTTCTCGTAGTTCAGCCACTTGATGGGAGTGAGGCCCATGGTGTGGAGCCCAAAGACGACGATCACCACGCCGGCCACCCTTGCCAGAATCGTGCGGTTGGCGGCGAACCAATTTCCGACGTAGGTAGCCGAGGCTCCCATGACCACAAAGACCACCGAGAAGCCGAGAACGAAGAACAGGCTGTTGGCCGCGACCTGACGAAGTAAACGCCGTCGTCTTTCCTCATCGACTCCCCGGTTTTCCTTGAGCTCCTGGAGAGATACACCCGAGACGAAGGAGATGTACCCGGGAACGATGGGCAACACACATGGCGATACGAAGGAGAGGATGCCCGCCAAGAAGGCCGTTACCAGGGTCACGTTCTCCATCTATTGCTGCCTCTTATCTCGTGTCTTCATTCTACCTCGAAGCGGCGCTGCCTGCAGATTCCGGGGTAGAATGTGCCTTCCCGACGGGGAGGCACGGTTGATCTGCGGCGTAGGAGTCGATCTGGTAGAAACATCCCGCATGGCGGGTGCCTTCTCGCGTCACGGCGAGAGACTGGTCCGTCGGGTTTGCATTCCCACCGAGTCGGATCTCGTTTTCAAGAACGCGGCACCGGTTTTCAAATTGTCCGAGATTTTTGCGATCAAAGAGGCGGTGATGAAGGCGCTGGGCACCGGGATGCGAGGCGTGGGATGGAAGGAGATCCGGACCGACGCCGGTCGGGAAGGACCGGTCGATCGTTTGCTCTCCGGCCGGGCCCTCTCCGTCGCACGGGGAAAGGGAGTGGAGCGGTACGCTCTTTCGGTGACCGTCTCCCATGAGCTGGCCATTGCCACAGTATTGCTCGACCAAGCCTAGAGCCGTGCGTCCCGGTGGCGGGCTCAGGGCTTCCCGCCGCTGCCTCTTGGGACTATTTTTTCTGTTCGGGAGCTTGTCTACAACGTCGCTTGCCCATGCTGGGAGCGTCACCGGTTTCGTTCAACGGGCCTCTCCCAACGGTCGCTCCGGAATCGGCTTTGGGCTTTCGGTCCCGGTGTTCACCGAGATCATCTCGCTGGAAGGAGAGTACTCCCGATCCAGCGAGGAAGACGCCTCGCCCTCGCTGACCCTGTGGAGCGGGAATCTGCTTCTTACATCTCCCGTAGCCGTCCTGCGTCTACGGCCCTATTTCGTAATGGGACTCGGAATGTATCGTCAATCTTTCCTGGAGGCTCAGGAAACCTCTTTGGCCACTTCGCAAGGCTTGGGACTATTTCTCCATCTCTCCGGAGCGGTCAACCTCCGGCTCGACTACCGTGCCATTCAGCTCCAAGGGAAGCCTCTGCAAGAAAGCCAAAAGCGGTTCTACGGGGGACTCACCCTGAGGTTCTAGCTCGAGGCGCCGCGCCCGAGGGCGCGCTTGACTCGGGCGCCAGGTCCGGGTAAGATGGCTTTATCTCTTTGAAATCTAAGGGGTAAGGAGTTAAGAGTCGGTGGTCTTCTTCAACTACACCACGATGCAGGTCTCGGCGAAGATCGTCTACTACGGCGCCGGGCTTTGTGGGAAGACCACCAATTTGCAGCACATCCACGGTAAGACCGACCCCCGCTCGCGGGGGGAAATGGTCAGCCTGGAGACGGAGGCCGATCGCACCCTGTTCTTCGACTTGCTTCCCCTGGAGGTGGGGACCATCGGCGGAATGCGGGTGCGCGTTCAGCTCTACACCGTGCCGGGCCAAGTTTTCTACAACACGACGCGAAAGCTCGTTCTTAAGGGAGTCGACGGCATCGTGTTCGTGGTGGATTCGCAGGTTCCCGCGCTCGATGCCAACCTCGAGAGTCTCGTGAATCTCAAACGGAATCTGGAAGAGCTGAACCAACCCTTGGAGCGGATTCCCTTCGTGTTTCAATTCAACAAGCGCGACCTCCGGAATATCCACCCCGTGGAGATGCTGAATCGGTGCCTCAATGCGAGCGGCCATGAGGTCTATGGAGCGGCCGCCCTCCACGGTATCGGAGTGTTCGAGACGCTAAAGGCGATCTCACGCAAAACGCTGGCTGCGGTCAACCGGAGGATCTCCGGTCCGATGGTTCCCGACAGGGTCCAGGTGGCAGTGCCGGCCAGCATAGAGCGACAGAAAACGGCTCGGTCGGGAGCGGGGTTGGCCTCGACCGACGCGACCGTGGAAAGCGGTCGCTCCATGGGCGTGACGACCGCGGCGCTGAACCGCGGCACCGATCAAGTCAAGGTGGAGTTTGCCGCCAGCCTGGACGCCACTCCCGCTCCCAGCCCTCCGGGTCAGTCGAGCGCGGTGCCGAGGGTAGCAACGAAATCCCCATTGGACATCGAGCGAGAGTTGGAGAAGTTGCGCCACGCGGCGCTGGGAAACGCGCCGGGTATGGCGCGGAGAAAGCCCAGCGCGGTGGGCCAAGATCGGAATGAGGAGGTTGTCCGGGAGCTGAAAGTCACCGTGCCTCGAGCGACCTTGGAGGGCGCCGAGCGATTGACGCTCGACTTGAAGATTGCCGGCGGATCGGAGCCCGATCACTCCCTGCCCGGAGCGATACGGATCGACTTGCCGGACCGACGAGGGGGCCGAGGGGGGAAGACACGGGTGCGGATTACGCTCGATCTCGAGGGAGAGGATTCCTGATCGGACCGATGGGGCCGGCCCAGCCTGACGCCGCTTACCCTGCCGATTCGGCCTGACCCACCTTGATCCGCGACTAGCGGCTTTCCTCGATGGCGGTAGTCGGCAGGGAGACCCTGGCGATCGCCGGATCGTGCTTTCCACACTCTGCGCTGCAGCGGACCAAGACGCTAACCTTCTGGTAACGACTATCGATGCGGTAACTGAGTTGTTTCTTCGCGCGCTCGAAGTCGAGCTCGATCCGTTCCTCAGCCGAATAGATGGCCGTGGGGTCCACCGCCAGCCGGCCGATGAAAGGAGTGGCGTCATCGGATCGAACCCCTTCGATGCGAATCTCGGTGACGGCGGGCTCCAGGCGTTTCAGGTCGGGGTAATAGGTGAAGAGGAAAACCCGCTCGGTGGGTAGTGACGCCACCGGCTGGTCTCCGATATACAGGGTGGCCTTGGTCAGGTGCTCACAACTACGGAAGGCGATGGGTACGTAGAGGCTTCGATTCAAGCGTTTGCCGTCCTTGGCCATCACCGAACCGGAAACTGCCAGCACCACCGAGGCGAGGAGGAACCCAAAGGAGCCGAACCGTCCGATCCTTGTCTTCATGGCAACACTCCGCCCTTTGATCCGAAGGACTCACACTCGGGAAGCTCGGGAGACCTCGGAATCTCCCGAGATCCTTTTCTTATTTGAAGAGGACTTAAGTATGAAGAAGGCTCGTTGCTGCCGGGTGCGGCTTCTGACTCTCGGCTCGCCGAACCCTGACGGGTTCAACTCGGCCTCGGCTCGATCCCAGGTTTTGCAATTAGGGTGCCATGACGGCGAACGAAAACGAATTGAAGTGGAAGCTTACGTCACGTACTTGAAACCCTCGTCCTCCATGGATGGCCGCGAAGGAGAAACTTCTCGAGAAGAGTAGGGAGTGGTGGAGACAGCGGGCAGGGTTGCCAATCTCTGCCACAATCCGACAAAGCAACCGGGGTAAGAACCCCACAAGACGGTGGGGTTAGAAGCGGACGGGGGGCGCCGGGCGTTCCCTCCTTGACTACGTCCCGGGCCCGGGCTGAGGATCGATGTAGAGGTGGTACACGCGCAGACCGAGCTGCCGCGAGTCTCCGCCGATTCCGATCTCGGACGGCACGAAGGACTGATTATTGACGATTCTCAGATCCACCCAGTCCTCGGAGCCCAGCGCGGTCGCGGGGATGGAGATCTTGTGAAGGAAGGGGGATCGATTCTCCACGGTGATCCGGGTCAGCTCGGTTGTCCCCACGAAGACCGCCACTTGAAGCGGTTCGGAGAAGGCCTCGACGTTGGTGTCCGCCTCCAAGTACAGCAAGGAGTCCACTTTGGGGTTCTTGAAGGAGCATACCGCTTCCTGCTTCGTCCACTGCCATTCCAAGGCCGGGTTCTCCGCCGATGACTCGAGGGGATGCCACCCTTCCTTGTAGACCAAGAAGATGTTCTCCTTTTGGTCCAGAAGCGTCAGTTGTCCGACTCGATAGGCGAGCTGGCCGGTTTCGGTACCGGATAACGCCAGACGCTCTCCCGTTTCCGGCAGGTAGAGCCCCAACTCGACGGTGGCGGTTCCCAGATAAGGGTAGAGCGGGACGAAGACCGTTCTGGAATACTCGACCGTCGAGCCCGGTCGCCAGGTCGTGGTCGGCTCGGGAGGTTGGTGATCATCCGTGAAGAGAAGCTCATCGTGGGAATCGAGGAAATGCACGAAGACCGTGTAATTCTGCTCCAAGGACTCCAAGTCCGCGCCCAGCTGGAAGCGATACTTCACCTCGACGGGACTTCCGATGGGAGCCTGCGGCTTGTTGAGCTCGATGGCGGGGGTGATGGGCTCGACGTCCGCCCTTCCGTTGCCTTGGCACGCCCCGGCACCCCAGGCGACGGCCCCCGCGAGAACGACTAAAGTGACCCGTTGCAGCATTTCCTTCATTTCTAGTGCTACCTCGTCATGAGAGAGTTTGATATCCGTTACCGCCGGCCGGCCCAGCGACCCCGCTCGGGCGTTAATCTAAAGTCAGCCACTATGTCATAGGCGGTTCCACGAGTCAATCGGCGGGGTCGCGGCACCGGCGAGAGGTGCGGGCTAAGTCTCGCCTTGACCAGCTCTTCCGGGCGGTGCTATAGTGCCCCCTCAGTAAGGGCGACAGTCAATCATTCCCGAACGCCCGATAACCCATGCGCGTGTTGAGAGCGGAGTCCGTGACGTAGAGAAAAGCGATGGAAGCACTGGGCATGGTCGAAACCAAGGGTCTGATCGGCTCCATTGAAGCGGCGGACGCCATGGTGAAAACTGCCAACGTGGTTCTGATAGGCCGGGAGTACATAGACGCCGGATACGTAACCGTCTTCGTCCGTGGGGACGTCGGAGCGGTGAAGGCCGCCATCGAGGCAGGCGCGGCGGCGGCGCGACGGGTGGGTGAGTTGATCTCCGTTCACATGATTCCCAGTCCGGGTGAGGGCGTGGAAGACATCCTGCCGCGGCCCGAGAGTTAGAAGCAGGGATAGCCACTCGGATCATGCCGGCCATGGTGGAAGACGTCGATCTGCTGTCCGTGCAGGAAGCGCGCACTCTGTTGCGGCGCGCCCGGGAAGCCTGGAACACGCTCGGGCATTTTTCACAGGACAAGATCGACGGCATCGTCGCCGCGGCTGCTCGAGCCGCATCCGACGCTTCCATGGAGCTGGCCAAGCTCGCCGTCGAGGAAACCGGATACGGCGTCGTCGAGCACAAATTCGTCAAGAACAAGTTCGCCGCGGTGGACGTCTATCGGTTCATCAAGGACATGAGAACGGTGGGAATCATTCGCGAGGTGCCGGAGAAGAAGCTCTACGAGATCGCCGAGCCGGTGGGAGTGATAGCCGCCGTCATTCCCTCGACGAATCCGACCTCGACGGCCATCTACAAGATTCTCATCAGTCTCAAAGCGCGCAACACCATCGTCCTCTCGCCTCATCCCGCCGCGAAAAAGTGCATCTTCGCTACCGCCGACGTCATGCGCAAGGCGGCCCTCGCCGCCGGGGCGCCTCAAGGCTCCATCGAGTGCATGGAGCACGTATCGATCGAGGGCACTCAGGAACTGATGAAGAACCGATCCACCTCCGTCATTCTCGCTACCGGCGGGATGGGCCTGGTGCGCGCCGCCTATAGCTCGGGAAAGCCGGCGTTTGGAGTGGGACCGGGAAACGTCCCGGCCTATATCGAGTCCTCGGCGAACCTGGTCAAGGCGGTTGGCGACGTTCTCACCGGGAAGAGCTACGACAACGGCACGCTTTGCTGCTCCGAACAAGCCCTGATTTGCGATGAAGCGATCTCGCGGCAGGTGAGGGAACAGGTGACCCAGCAGGGAGGCGCCTTTCTCACCGCCGAGCAGATGCGTGCGGTGGAAAAAATCGCCGTCTTGCCCAGTCGCTTGGCCAACCCGCAGATCGTGGGAAAGAGCGCGGCCTACATTGCCGAGAAGGCCGGCATCACCGTTCCGTCGGGGACGAGGGTCTTGGTGGCCGAGCTGCAAGGGGTGGGTCGAGAATATCCGCTCTCCATCGAAAAGCTCTCGCCGATTCTGGCGTTCTACGTCGCCAAGGATTGGCGAGACGCCTGCGAGCGGTGCAAGGAAGTCCTGCGGTACGGCGGGATGGGGCATACTCTTTCGATCCATTCGCAGAACCGGGACATCATCATGGAGTTCGCCCTACAGAAGCCGGCTTACCGCATCATCGTCAACTCCACGGCCACCCACGGCGCCGTCGGTTTCAGCACCGGGCTGGATCCGGCGATGACTCTCGGTTGTGGCGCCTACGGAGGCAACATCACGTCCGACAACATCACGCCCCTTCATCTCATCAACATCAAGCGGCTGGCGTTCGAGATCCGACCCGTCGACGTGAAGGCCGCCGTGGCGGAATATAGTCGCCAGGAGCCGGCGATGACCCAAGTCCCCTCGCCGGCTGCCGGGGGAGGGCTCCCGACGGTCGAGGAACAGGTGGCGCGGTTCCTGTCCCGTCGCGGCCTAGCCGGAAGCTCCGCGACAATGGTCAGCCCCGCCGCGAACCCAGCCACCGAGAGAGAGACCGACCCGGCGAGAAAGCAGACGCCTGCGCCGTCTCCCACCGCTGCCTTGGAGTTTGTTTCCGAGCAGGACGTGCGGCAGGCGCTCGAGGATGGCCGGAAGCTCCCCATTGGGCCCGACACCATCCTCACACCCTCGGCGCGTGACATGGGCAACGAGAATAGCGTCTTCATCCGCGTGTAGCAGGCCATGAGGGGGCGTGGTCGTCACCAGTCGCCTACCGCTACTCTCGACTCGTCAAGGAACTGTCGTCTTGACAGGCTCCGGGGAGGGTGGTAGGTTCGCCCGAGCTTCGCGTGAAGGCCCTCGACTGACAGACATCCGCACCCCTCAGTGCTCGAAGGTAGGCGCATATGCCTTCACTATCCAGAGGACTGAAGAACCGGTGAGGCATGGAAGCGGTAAGAGAGTTCAGGAAGGATCACCAGAAACATCTGAAGACCGCGATGGATGCCTTGGTTGGGTCCAGCGCCGAGGAAGGGTTCGTGATCTTCGAGACCGACGGGGGCAAGTTCCTCCAATTCACCTACGACAAGGGAGAGGGGCTGACCTTCGACCTGCCGCGAGTAGGCATGTCCGCGCAAGAGCGGCAGCGACTCAAGGAGCTCGAGGGAATGGAAGCGCTCACTGAGACCGAGCTCTCCTACCTTCTGCAGGTGGGCACCGACACCCGGATGGGCGCGGAGCTGGCCAACCGCATATTCCGAGAAGTCTTTCAATGCCGGGACGACTACCGAGTCGTCGCCACGCTGGACATAGCCACCCCCGATTAGTCCCGCCGCCAGAATCCTTCCCTTCAAGGAAGGAGCCCACCTTGCGGTTTTTTCGTCTCTTGAAATGGTGTTCTCCTGCGCGGTGACCGGAACGACTCGTGGAATCGAAGGGCTGCTGGTCCGCGTCGAGGTCTACCTGGGCGAGGGGCTTCCCTCGTTTCATACCGTGGGTCTCCCGGATGCCTCGGTTCGCGAGGCCCGGGAGCGAGTGCGGGCCGCGGTCCGCACCAGCGGGTTCAAATTTCCCGAGCACCGGATCACCATCAATCTCGCACCCGCGGACGTGCCCAAGCAGGGGTCTGGCTTCGATCTGGCGGTGGCTGTCGGCCTGCTCGCCGCCATGGGCCAGGTGCCCGGCGATCGGCTTCAGAACACGCTCCTCATGGGCGAGCTCGCTCTCAATGGGGGGCTGCGGCCGGTGCGGGGGATTCTTCCGGTCGCCGCCGAGGCGAGATCGGCAGGTCTAGCGGCAGCGGTGGTCCCGAAGTCCAACGGTGAAGAGGCCGCCATGGTGGAGGGTCTGGCGGTTTATCCGGCGGCGAGTCTGCGAGAGGTCGTGGATCTTCTCGCCGCGGATCGCCTCCCCGATCCTTGCACCGCTGCCAGGAACGGGATTTCCCGCCTCGCCGGCTTGCCCGACCTCAGCGACGTGAAGGCGCAATACGGCGCCAAGCGCGCCCTGGAGCTGACGGCTGCCGGTGGTCACAATCTCTTGTTCTACGGTCCTCCGGGAGCGGGCAAGACTCTCCTGGCTCGTCGCCTGCCTTCGCTCTTGCCTCCCTTGAGCTTCGAGGAGGCCATCGAGGTGACCAGGGTGCATTCGGTCGCCGGCAAACTGACGGGTGGCGTCGGTTTGTTGACCGAGCCTCCGTTTCGTGCCCCCCATCACACCATCTCCTGGGCAGCCATGGCGGGAGGCGGGTCGGGGCCCATGCCGGGTGAAGTGAGCCTGGCCCATCGAGGGGTCTTGTTTCTCGATGAGCTCGCAGAGTTCCCGCGCAATGCCCTGGAGGCACTGCGTCAGCCATTGGAGGACGGAAGTATCTGGATCAGCCGCGTCGGTCGCTCGGTTCGTTTACCGACGAGGTTCACGCTGGTAGCGGCGATGAACCCCTGTCCCTGCGGTTTTCTAGGGGCGGAGGCCCGATCCTGTTCCTGTTCGCCGACCGTGGCGCATCGTTACCAGTCGCGCGTCTCGGGTCCCTTGATCGATCGGATTGACTTGCAGATCTACGTGCGTGCCTTGACGGGCGAGCAGATGCTCGCCCCCTCGCGCCCCGAGGCCTCCTCGGCGGTGCGGGAGAGGGTGGTGCGGGCCAGAGGTCTGCAGAGGGAGCGCTTCGCTCCGTCGGGTCATCGCCTCAACGCCAGCATGTCGCCGAAGGAGGTGCTGCGGTTCTGCCCGCTCCGTCCATCAGGGCGAGCGTCCCTTCGCCGGGCGGTGGATAGTCTCGGGCTTTCGGCGCGAGCCTTCGATCGCATTCTCAAGGTGGCGCGGACGATTGCCGACCTCGACGGCGGCGGCGCTATCCAGGAAGCCCATCTTCAGGAAGCCATCGAGTACCGGAGCCTGGAGAGTGAGCAGCTTCTGAGGTGATAGCATTCGAAGGAGCCTTATACGGGAGGGATATCTATGGCGCTCCGAGCTTTCTTCAACTCCGTCATCTCCGGTACTGCTCCATTTCGGACATAT
>DATDRI010000096.1:0-18184 GCA_035291825.1 Vicinamibacteria bacterium
CCCGATAGTGTGAACTTGCTCCGGTGAGCGAATTGGCAAGAAGAAAGAAGCCGTCTTGAGGGGAGAAGTGCCCGGAGGTTTCTTGGTTCCCCCCGAGCCTGCCGCGCCGGTTGCGCGGCGAGGGTCGCGACGGCTCCAATCGGCCGCCCTGGCCCTGGTGGGCCTCTCTCTTCTGGCGTTCTTTTTCAAGGATGCTGACTTTGCCTCCATTGCCGCCAGCCTGGCCGCGGCGGAGGGCTGGCTGATCGCGGTGGCTGTCTGCCTGACGATGGTGAGCTACTTCGTCCGAGCCTTGCGGTGGAGGTATCTCCTGGCGCCGGTCGGGCAAGCGCGACTCAAGATCTGTTTCGAGACCACCGTCATCGGCTTCATGGTGAATTTCCTGGTGCCTCCCGGTAGGCTGGGAGAGCTGGCTCGCCCCTACCTGCTGGCACGCCGGGAAGGGCTCTCTGCCTCGAGCGCTTTCGCTACGGTGTTCCTGGAGAGGGTGCTCGATCTGATCACGGTGATCCTGCTGGTGGGAGGTTGGCTGGCCTTCGGCTCGGCACCCGACGGCGCGGGGAGCCGGCAAGCCGTCTACGGGCTGAAGGTGGGAGGGCTCTTGGCTTCTGCGGCGGCGGGGCTGGGATTGGCGGCCATGTTCGTCTTGGCGCGAAACGTCCGTCAGGGTGGGTCGGCGCTGGCGCGGGTGGAGACGGTGGTCGGCAAATTGCCGCTCCGAGTGGCCCAACCCGCTTTTCGCTTCATCAAGAGTTTTGGAGAGGGCCTGGGAGTGCTCGTCGACCGAAGCAATCTGGCTCGTGCCGGGTTTCTTTCACTGGTGCTGTGGCTCAACATATCGTTTGCATTCTGGTTGGGAGCGCGCGCCTTTCACGTCGAGATACCGTTCGGAGCCACCTTTCTGGTCATCGGCTTCCTCACCGTGGGGGTAGCGGTCCCGACGCCGGGCGCGGTCGGTGGATACCACCTCATGTGCGCTCTCGCTCTCACTCTGATGTTCGGAGTCAACGAGAACACCGCCAAGGCGATCGCGCTGGCGAGCCACGCGATCGCTTTCATACCGGTTAGCTTGCTGGGGATTTTCTTCTTCGTCCGCGAAGGAATGACATTGCGTGACATAAGAAGGATAAGGACCGCTACCTGAGAACCGCCAGGCGGCCGAGGAGGAGGTTGGTGCTGTGAAATGTCCTTATTGCGGCTACCTGGGTGACAAAGTAGTCGACTCGAGAGAGAGCAAGGAAGGCGAGGCGATACGTCGCCGGCGCCAATGCCTCGGATGCAAGCGGCGTTTTACGAGTTACGAGAGGATCGACCAGATCCCCTACATGGTCGTGAAGAAGGACGGTCGGCGGGAGCGGTTCGATCGCGAGAAGGTCCTGAACGGACTCTTGAAGGCGTGCGAAAAGCGTCCGGTCTCGGTAACCAAGTTAGAGAACATCGTGGAGCGCGTCGAACAGGCGTTGCAGGAGAGCCCCGACAAGGAGATGTCGGTCACCGAGATTGGTGAATTCGTGATGTCCGAGCTGAAGAGGTTGGATCAAGTGGCCTATGTCAGATTCGCATCGGTGTACCGGCATTTCAAAGACGCTCACGAGTTCGTGGAGACCATTCGAGGTTTGTTAGACACGACCGAACAGGAAGGTTGAGCGTTTAGGGAGGTTGTGCCTGCTTCAGAGCTGCTATACGATCAACGGTTATGCGTCGCGGGCTGCACGTTGCACTTTGGATCATTCTGGCGGCTCATCTTCCAGCAGCGGCAGCCGGGCTCGTCGATCTCGGTTTGCTCATCAAGGACAAGAAAATATTCTTGACGTTTCGAATGATCGATGCGTTCAACGAAGACATCGAGCGGTCGATCGCCAGCGGTCTCCCGGTCAGCTTTCGTTACGAAGTGCAGCTGAAGAAGGTCCGCACGATTTGGTTCAATCAGAGAGTCGTCACCAGAAGGATTACCAACACGGTGACCTACGACAACATCACTAAACGGTACACTCTCTCCCGAGACATCGACGGAGGGATCGTTGCCACCGCGTTGGTAGTAGACCCCGACGAGATGATGCGATTCATGACCGTGGTGAGCGACTTGGAGGTATTCGACGTCTCGTTTCTCGAGCCAAATAGCGACTACTACTTGAGGGTGAAGGGACTGGTGAAGGAGCGCAATCTCTTCCTGTTCGTGCCTTGGGACCAGGACTCAGGCTGGGAAAAGACGTACTTCACTTATCTGCCGTGAAGCGGCGCGAAGGTCATGGCTAGCACCGAGACGTCGGGAACCAAGAAAGAATTCAAGGACAATCCTCGTCTGTTGGCGGCAGTGGTCGCCTTGCTCGCCGCCATTCCCATCGTCAGCACCTACCTGATCGGGAAGTCTCAATCTTTCTCGCCCGGCTTCCTGGCTCGCGTCTTTCTGTATGGGTTCACGGTGGTAAACCTGACGATGCTGCTGGTGCTGGTATTCGTCCTGGCCAGAAATCTGATTAAGCTTTTCATCGAGAGGCGACGGGCCGTACTGGGAGCGAAATTCAAGACAAAGCTGGTGATGGTTTTTGTCGGCTTCGCCCTCTTTCCTTCCGCGTTAATCATTCTCGTCGGCAGCCGGCTCATTTCCACCAGTGTGGAGCTTTGGTTCAACCAACCGGTAGAGACGGTCTTGCTGGGGTCCCAGGAGTTAGTGGAGTCCTATTACCGAGAGAAGCAGGAGAGCGCGACCTTCTATGCGCGCAGCCTCTCCAACGAGACTTCCCAGCGAGAGCTTCTTTCTCCCAACAACGTGCGCCAGCTCTTCCAGACCATGGAAGGTCGGTTGACTCAATATCGCCTGGACATGATCAACGTGTTCTCGGTCGACAGCGAGTTGGCGACTCTGGTTCATCCCGGCCTGCCCCTGAGCGACTACAACCCCGACACGGCGCGTCGTCTGGTGGAGATCGGGCTTCGTGGGGAAGAGAGACTACACCAAGACGATCTGGGAGGGGGGGCCCTGGTCCGCTATGTTTCCCCTATCTATCGGTCGGGTACGAAAGACGTGGTCGGCGCAGTGGTCGTGTCGTACTTCGTCCCCAGGTCGCTGGCCACCACACTCCAGTTCCTGAACAACCAGGCCAATGACTATCGCCAGGCGGAGGCCCAGAAGGAACCGATTCAGGAATTGTTTCTGTCCTTCTTCGTCATGGTCTCGCTACTCGTCCTTTTCTCCTCCACCTGGATCGGCCTCTACCTGGCCAAACGCATCACCGTCCCGGTGCGCGAGTTGGCGGAGGCAACCGAACGGATCATGGCCGGAGATCTCGACCATCCGGTGGGGGGGGCTGCGGTGGACGAGCTGGGGATGCTCATGGAGTCCTTCAACAAGATGACTGCCCAGCTCAAGGCCAGTCAGCTTCGCCTAGAGAAATCGAGTCGCGATCTGGAGCTCAAGAACTCGGAAGGCGATCGCCGCAGACGCTATATCGAGACGGTGCTGGAGAATATCACCACTGGGATCGTATCCATGAATCGCGATGGTATCTTGACCACCGTGAATCCCGCGGCTTTCAGAATGTTGGAGCTGGATCGAGACGTGGTGGGCCGGCACTACCGCGCCGTATTTGGGAACGCAGGGTTGGCAGAACTGCAGCCTCTACTGGAAGGGATGGAAGGCGACGAACACCGGGCCCGCGAAGAGGAAGTCAACGTGGTGGTGGGTGGGCGAGAACTTCACCTCGCCGTATACCTGACCATGCTGACCGGCGCCTCCGGAGAGCCGACCGGTCTGCTCGTGGTGCTGGATGATCTGACACAGCTTCTCAGAGCGCAAAAAGTGGCGGCGTGGCGCGAAGTGGCCAGGCGCTTGGCGCATGAAATAAAGAATCCCCTCACTCCCATTCAACTGTCGGCACAGCGGATTCGCAAACACGTTCGCTCACAAAACCCGGAACTACCCCGTATCGTGGAGGAATGCACCGGGACGATCATCGCCGAGGTGGATTCTCTGAAAAGCCTGGTGGATGAGTTCTCGCAATTTGCTCGCATGCCGACGGTTGCTCCCCGCGCCCAGGCGCTTCATCCACTTTTGGATGCCGCGCTCGAGCTGTACGACGGTCTGTTCAAAGAGCTCAGGTTGGAGAAGCGCTTCGCCTCCCAGCTTCCTGACCTGAGCTTGGATCCGGATCTCATCCGTCGAGTTTTCATCAACATCATCGACAACGCCATCGATGCCACTTCCGGCAAGGGGCATGTGGTGGTGACCACGTCTCACGAACCGAAATCCCAGCTGGTGTCGGTGGAAATATCCGATGACGGTCCAGGCATACCTGTCCAGGATCGAGACAAGCTGTTTGTCCCCTACTATTCGACTAAACGCCGCGGCAGCGGGCTGGGGCTGGCCATCGTTAGCCGTATTGTGGCCGAGCACCGGGGTCGCATCCGAGTCGAAAGCAACCATCCGCGGGGCTCGCGCTTCATTATCGAGCTTCCCATCGCCGAGCGTCCGGTGGGGGTGGGCACTTCGTCCGGGCCAACCAAGAGGTGACATGTCCAGGGAACGCATCCTGGTAGTCGATGATGAGTCGGGCGTCCGTAGCTCCCTGAAGGGTGTGCTGGAGGACGAGGGCTACACGGTGGACACCGAGTCCAGCGCGGAAGGGGGTCTAGCCCGTTTGGACAAGAACCCCTACGATCTGGTCATCATGGACATCTGGTTGCCCAGAATGGATGGGGTGGAGGCGCTCGCGAAGATTCGGTCCAAGAAGAACGACGTTGCCACGGTCATGATCTCGGGTCACGGGAACATCGAGACGGCAGTAAAGGCGATAAAGCTCGGTGCCTATGATTTCGTGGAGAAACCCCTCTCCTTGGAAAAGACGGTCATCGTCGTCAAGAACGCTCTCAATCATCGCCGATTGGAGCAGGAGAATCGCTACTTACGGGAACGGTTCGAGAGCAAGCACGTTCTCATTGGCGACAGCCCCCCCATGCTCAGGCTTCGCCAAGAGATCGCTCTTGCCGCGCCCACCAACGGTCGCGTGTTGATATACGGAGAGAACGGAACGGGAAAGGAACTGGTAGCGCGGTCGATTCACAATCAATCGCTGCGGCACCATGCGAAGTTCGTGGAGGTGAATTGCGCTGCGATCCCCGAGGAGTTGATAGAGAGTGAGCTTTTCGGTCACGTGAGGGGGTCGTTCACCGGTGCGCTCATCGACAAGACGGGCAAGTTCGAACTGGCCGACGGCGGAACCCTTTTCTTGGACGAGATCGGAGACATGAGTCTCAAGACGCAGGCCAAAGTGCTCCGAGTGTTGCAAGAGCAGAAGTTCGAGCCGGTGGGGGAAACCACCTCGGTCGAGATCGACTGTCGGGTGATCGCCGCCACCAACAAGAATCTGGAGGAAGAGATCCAGACGGGACGATTCCGCGAAGATCTATTCTTTCGGCTGAACGTAATCCCTTTTCACATGCCGCCTCTGAGAGAGCGCCGTGAGGACATCCCGGCCCTGTCTCGTCATTTCGTCGCGGAGTTCTCTGAAGAGAATGGAAAGAAGTGTAAGGAGATCGATCGTTCGGCTTTGGATCGTCTGGTGTCCTACCATTGGCCGGGAAACGTGCGGGAGCTCAAGAACATAATGGAAAGATTGGTCATCATGGTTCCGTCGGACCGGATCGAGGAAAAGGATCTTCCCCCGCCCTTACAGCAGAACGGAAACGTGCATTTCGATGTACTAGGAGACTTCCCCTCGCTGGCGGCCGCCCGAGAAGCCTATGAGAGTCGGTACATTCTGCGGAAACTTCACGAGAACGCAGGTAACGTGTCGAAGACGGCCGAGGCGCTGAAGCTTGAACGGTCGCATCTCTACCGCAAGATGAAGTCTTATGGAATAGCTCCATCCAAGGGCGAAGAGGGCACTTAGCGCGAAGAGGAGAGTTTTTTTCGAGCGTTGATCTCGAGGACTTTGTCTTCTCCGAAACGGAGAAGGCGAAGGGAGTGTTGAGCGGTTGCGAGCAGCGCTTCCTCGGGTACCAAGCCCACGATTTCCGATCCGGCAACGAGTGCTCCGTGTCGCTCCGCTTCGCGGCACACCAGCTCGAAGACGCGGTGAAGGGGAGTCGTCTTGTAGTCTGTCAGGTTCATGGAAACCTGGACTTGATGCTTCTCCTTCAGATGGATTCCCAGCGCCTTGACCGAGGGGAGCCCGCCGCTCGATTGCCGGATCGTCCTGGCGATCGCCTTGGCTATCTCGATGCGCTCGGTATCCAGGTTCACGTTGAAGGCGATCAAGGGGCCTCTCGCTCCGACAACCGAAGCTCCGGCGCTCGGGTGGGGGTGGGTCGGACCGAAGTCCGGTTTCCAAAAGGGCTCCTTCATCTTTTCCGCCAAACCCTCGAACTGGCCGGCGCGAATGTGCGCCAGGTCAGAGCGGCCTTGCCGCAAGGCTGCCTGCTCGTAGAGGAAAACCGGGAGCTTAAAGCGCGCTGCCACCCGTTCCGCCACCCGGCGAGCCAGGGAGACACATTGCTCCATGGTGGCCCCTTGCAAGGGCACGAAGGGCAGGACATCCACCGCGCCTATTCGCGGATGCTGGCCGACATGCTGTCGGAGGTCGATGCGTTGGATCGACTCCTCGAAGAGGCACAGGGAGGACTCCTCGAGCGCTGCCGGCTCCCCGATGGCGGTTAGGACGGTCCGGTTATGAGACGGGTCCGGGGAGACATCGAGGAGGCGGGTTCCGGTGGGTCTGCCGAAGGCCTCGGCAATGGCATCGATGACCTCACGGCGACGTCCCTCGCTGATATTGGGGACCGCCTCGATGATCCCTACCACCACCCCCTCCTGGTAACGCTGGGAACGGGAAGTCACCCAGGTGCGGCGGGAGGGCTAAGCAGCCTCTGCCGCCGCGGCGACTGTGGATCTGCCCGCGAAAGTGCTTGACCTAGACGCACTTACTGTTGTATGAATCATAGAGAGCATGGGTAAGTTTATCATGCTGACCCTCCGCTAGGGCCCCGGGAATAAGGGGATTGGAGCGCTCGAAGAGTCCCACACGAGAAGGAATGATGGAGCCCGACGACCGAGTTCGCGCCGGTAGCCATGTCGCCGCCGGAGCGACCCGCAGCGGCCCCCGACCCGATCCGGGAAGCACCACCACCGAGGAATCCGGACCGATCGCCAGGGAAGGCGAGCGCCGTGAGGGCGGCCGCACGGTCAGCGGCCTCCTCGATCAGGGCCGCCACCTTTTTCGCCGCGGCCGGCTGCAACAGGCCATCCACGTTTGGACCCGAATACTCTTTCTGGATCGCGACAACCGGGCCGCCCGCCAGGCCATCGAGCAGGCTAAACGAGTCATCGCGGAGCGCCAGCGCGAGCTGGACGCCTTGGTCTTGGAAGCGGCCCGGTGCGAGGCGGCGGGCGACCGGCGCGGTGCGCAGAAGCGCCTGACGCGGGTCCTGACGCTCGATCCCCGGCACGCCGAAGGGGGCAGTCTCTGGGAAAAGATCGAGGAGCAAGAGCGACGCGGTGAAACTCGTTCCGGCTCGCTTTCGCTAGCTGGTACGCCTACCGACGACGAGGTCCCGACGACCCAACGTCGACGGGTGGCGCCGCGGCCCACCATCAAGACCGAGTCTGCATCTCCGCTCAAGATGGCGGCGTTCCTTTTCAGCGCCCTGTCTTTGTTCGCCGCCGGTGGGCTCTATCTGCATCTCAACTGGGATTTCCTGGTAAGCGATGGCCGCCCTCTCAACTCGTCTGACCCGGAGATCGCTCCGGTAGACCATCGAGCTCTACCGAACCTACCTCCATTGTCTGAGATTCACTATTTCAACGGCGCTCGACTCTATGCCAAGGGATTGTACCGCGAGGCTCTTTCCGAGCTGGCGCTGGTCGATCGCGGGAACGCTAACTTCGAAGAGGCACGAAGCCTCATTCTCAGGATTGAAGGAAGGTTGCTGCGGGGAGCCGTGATGGCGGGAGTGCCGAAGGACTCCCTGGCTCGAAACGAAAAAGGAGAGTGAGTTTGACCTGTCCGAGATGTCAATCCGAGATCGATCCAGCCATGGGTTTGTGTCCCCAATGCGGCTCACCGAGGATGGCTCGGCCCAGCGAAAACGTGGTGGAAACCGACTGGCGGCAACAAGTCCGGCAGACGGTGCAGCGTCGAAAGGAGCTGCGCCAGCAACAGCATGCTCAGCGCGAGGCAGTGGCGCGCCAGCTCACCATCTTCGGGGAGCTGGGCGAGCCCGATCCGGAAAAAGACATGGTTCGGCAGCGCCGGGCGGAGATCCGGGCCAGAGTCGAGCAGAGACTAGAACAGAGACACTCCCCACCCCGTAATCGAATCCGGGCGCTCGCCGACGCGGGAGAAGTGTCCATCCGGGTCGGGCAGACTAGTCAGCTCAGAACCACTTCTGCCGCTGCTGCCGCCGCCGAGTTGGACGTGGATTTTGGAGAGCCCGCCTCTCGAGCGTTCGTGCCGCCTCCTGCCCGCCCCCGCCGCGATGTAGGGAGCGACACCATGGAGCACTTCGAGCTGGCTTCGCCGGGAGCGAGGCTGCTCGCCGGCCTCATCGACTTCGGTTTCCTAACCCTCCTGCTCCTGGGATTGGCATATCTCACCACTAATCTCGTGAGTCAGCCTCTGCGAGCGCTTCCCGGTCCCGCCGCGGCGGCGCTCGGCTGCGTTGCCTTCTTTCTGGCCGTGGGGTACTTCCTTTTCTTCTGGAGCCTCTCCGGACAGACATTGGGAAAGCTGCTGACCAGCTCTCGAGTCGTGGATCCCTTGGGGCAACCTCTCGGCTTCGGGCGGGCCTTGGTGAGAGTCCTGGGAATCGGTTTGTCGATTCTGCCCCTGGGCGCGGGCTTCGTGGGACTCTGGAGCGATATGGGACGACGCGCCTGGCACGATCGGTTGGCATCTACCAAAGTCGTTCGCGTCTGAACCGTTCCCGGTTCCGACCTCACGGTCTCATCCCCCGCGAGTCATGGACCGCTTTTTCTTGAGGGCGTTGGTGGGCGAGCTGGCGCCGCGACTGCTTGGCCGCCGGGCACGCGGTCTAAAACGCTGGGACAGCTCGGGCTTCACTCTCCTTCTCGGGAACAAGCGCGGCCTCGATCTCGTCGTTAGCCTTTCACCACGAGCGCCCGGATTCTACCTGGGGCGCCCGCCGGTGGCCGCCCAGGAAGCTCCCAGCGGAACGCGTGCCAAGAAGCTGCTTTCCGGGGCGGAGCTCGTCCGAATCGAGGCGGCTCCCCTCGACCGCGTGGTGACGCTCACGTGGCGGCACAGGAAACCGAGTGGAGCGAGGCGCTCGCTGGAGCTGGTCCTGGAGTGGCCGGGGAGCAGGACGGGAGCGTTCTTGGTCGATTCCGTGTCTCGCGAAGTGCTCGATGTCTTGAGCCCGGGCACCCCGCGAACGGTGATCGGCGAGACTTTCCAACCGCTTAAGCCGCCTCCCGGATCGCGGGAGATTCCCAAGACGCCTAACGAGTTCGCCGAACGGCTGACCGCGGTGCGCCAAGAAGGACTGAGTGGGGCGCGCGCGCTTCGGACGGCGAGCGGTCTGAGCCCTCTGTTGGTCGAAGAGATGAGAGTTCTCGAGTCGGTTGCCGGGCTGGATCCTGCGGCCGCCTTCGAACAGATCGTGTCCCGGCTTAGCCAGGCGCCCCGCCCGGTACTGTTCAGCCCATCGCCTCGCGACTTTCGTCGGCAGGGTGCGGAGCTCGTCTTGTCCCCCATCGCTCTGTCTTCGAGAGAGACGTGGACGGCAAGAGAGTTTTCCAGTTTCAACGAAGCCGCGGCCGCCTTCGTTGTCGAGTCGCATCGCTTGGGCTCGTGGCGCCACAACTACCAGGCAGCGTCGTCGGAGCTTAGCAAGAGACTGAAAAAGCTCGGGAAACTCCTGGAGCGACTGAACCGCGAACGGGAGGAGCTCCGCGATCCGACCGAGCTCCGACGTTGGGGTGAGCTTCTGCTGGCCGGTCTTCGGCAGGCGAAGCGGGCCAACGGAGAAGTCATGGTCCCCGACCCCTATCGCGAGGGCTCGCCGCTGGTTCGGGTACCCATCGACCCGCGATTCGATCTGGCGCGCAACGCCCGACGCTTCTTCGAGCGCGCCCGTAAAACGATCCGAAGTCGCGAGCTACTGGAGGCTCGTCTCTCCAAACTGCGTCGGGAGATCGAGTACCTGGAGACGCTCGAGGTGGCGCTCGGGGACTCTCTCCAAAGTGAAACCCTTGCCCCTTTGGTCGAGGAGCTCCAAGAGGCGGGCGTCGTGGGACCGTCACCGGCAGATCGCTCTCCGGGAAGGAGGGCAGCGAGCAGGAAGAAAGACGCCGGACCAAGGCTGGCACCACGGCGCTTTCCTCTCTCGGGAGGGGCGATTGTTTTGGCGGGGCGCTCGGCGCGATCGAACGAGGATCTGACTTTTCGGATAGCCAAACCGGAAGACCTGTGGTTTCACGCCTCCGGATCGGCGGGGGCGCACGTCGTGCTCCGCTTGCCTGGGGGAGGAGAGCCGGGCGGGCGCCAAATAGAGGTGTCGGCAGCGGTGGCTGCCTACTTCAGTAAGGCCCGGGGATCGACGGCGGTCGAGGTCGTCTACACGCCCCGCCAGAACGTCAAGAAGATACCGGGAGCCCCGCCGGGAACGGTTCGCATCAGTCGATTCGAAACGGTACGGGTGAGGCCGGCCCTACCCCCGCCGCCGGCGTCGACAGCCGCCGCGGGTGGTCCCGAGGCCTCTCTAGACTTAGAATCGGAGGAACCGGCGGGGTAGCGGTATCCCCGGGACGCAAGCGGTTGAGGCGAAGCCGACGGTGGAACTAATCTTGGCGGCAGACGTTCCATGAACAGGGCGATGCGAAGAGCGGCGGTGTTCCTGGCCACCGGCGCCTATACGGGTTTCGTCCCCTTCGCCCCGGGGACTGCCGGCTCCGCATTAGCCCTCCTGCTCGATCGTGGATTACGCGCCACCGGGTCAGAGATCGTGTACGGCCTGGTAGTTCTGGTGCTCGGTGTGGGGGGAGTGATCGCCTCGGGGGTGGCGGAGAAGCACTTCTCGCGAAAGGATCCTTCCGCTGTCGTCGTGGACGAAGTGGTAGGAATGCTGGTGTCGCTCTACCTCATTCCGGTGAGCTGGGTCGGGCTGGCGGCGGGATTCCTTCTCTTCCGTCTGTTCGACATCGTCAAACCGTTTCCCTGTCGGCGAGCGGAGGGGCTTGCCGGGGGGTTGGGCATCATGGCGGACGATGTCATCGCGGGAGTCTACGTGAACGTGGTACTCCGGCTGGCCAGCCTGGTATGGCCCGGGCTTCTGGTGGGAGCCTAGATGGGAGCGAGTGATTCCTTGCAGGCTGAAGTTCTCACCATCGGGAGTGAGCTTCTCACTCCGGGTCGGGTCGATACCAATGCGGCCTATTTGATGGAACGCTTGGCCGCAATCGGAGTTCCGGTGATTCACCGTGCCACGGTGGAGGACGATCGACTTGCCATTGCCGAGGCGGCGCGTCAAGCGGTTGCCCGCGCCGAGCTGGTGCTCGTGACGGGCGGACTGGGTCCCACCTCGGACGACCTCACCCGAGAAGGGTTCGCCGATGCGCTGGGGCTTGGCCTCAGCGTCGACGAGCACGTTCTCGCGGGCATTCGCCTTCGGTTCCAACGGCGAGGTCTCACCATGCCGGATGTCAATCGCAAACAAGCCATGGTGTTCGAGGGTGCGGAGGTCCTGGCGAACGAAGCGGGCAGCGCACCCGGCCTGTGGATCTCGCTACCGGCAAACCGGGCGGAGAAAACGGGGAGAGAAGTCGTGCTCCTTCCCGGACCTCCATCGGAGCTTCGCTCCATGTTCGAGCTTATGGTCCTGCCCCGGTTGGCGGTACGCGCCCGAGGTGTCGTCTACCGGACAAAGCGCTTGCTCATTGCGGGGCTTGCGGAGTCTTCAGTCGAGCAGGAGGTGGGCTGGATCTACGGCAATGTTGACAATCCGCGAACCACCATCCTGGCCTCGCCCGGGCAGGTGGAGCTTCGCCTCACCGCAAGGGCAGCCACCGCCGGGGAGGCCGATGCGTTGAACGAGGCTCTTGCCAAGCGCCTGCGCGACCGGTTGGGGAGCCGTATCTTCAGCGAAGAGGGACGTTCCCTGGAGGAGGTCGTGGGGAGCATGCTGGCCGAGAGATCCCTGTCGCTGGCGGTGGCGGAATCCTGTACGGGAGGGCTCATCGCCCACCGCCTGACGGAAGTGTCGGGTAGCTCGCGCTACCTCGAGCGGGGTTTTGTTACCTACAGCAATCAGAGCAAGGCCGAGCTTCTGGGAGTCGACATGGATCTTATTCGCACCCACGGCGCGGTGAGCCAGGAGGTAGCGGAATCGATGGCCAAAGGAGCGCGGATGCGTGCCGGGACCGATCTGGGGGTGGCGGTTACCGGTATTGCCGGACCGACCGGGGGAACGGCAAACAAACCCGTGGGCCTGGCGTTCATCGCGGTGTCCGACGAGAGCGGGTGCGTGGCGCGACGGCTGCAGCTCCCCGGTGGCCGATCGCAAGTGAAATGGTGGAGCTCACAGGCTGCTCTCGATCTCCTACGCATGCGACTGAAGGAGCGATACCCTTCTCCGTCCTGACGGTTTCGAGATCCATGCGCGTTTTCGCCGCCCTCGATGTTTCGGCGGAGGTTCGCCAGGCGGTCGGTGCCCTGGTGCAGGAGCTGCAGACGCGGGTCCGAGGAGCCCGCTGGATTCCCGCCGCGAATCTGCACCTTACTTTGCGCTTCCTAGGAGAGACCGATGCGAAGCGGGTGAGCGAGATCTCTGAGAAGTTGGAGTCGATAACCGCCCAGAGTCCTCCCTTTCGCCTCGAGTTTCGGGGAGTTGGTTTTTTTCCATCACCGCGTCGCCCGAGAATATTGTGCGCCATCGTCGCCCGTCCGCCTCGGGAGCTCCTTCATCTGCATCAGCAAACGGAGGCCATGGCGGTCGCACAGGGGTTTCCCAGTGAGCCTCGCACTTTTTCTCCACATCTGACGTTCGCGCGTCTCCAGAAACCTGCTGGCGAGCTCCGAAAGATTGAGACCGAGCTCGAGGATCGGCATCTGGGAGTGACACCAGTCGAGGAAGTCATTCTTTTCCAGAGCATGTTGGATGCGAACGGGGCGCAGTACCAGGTCCTGGGACGATTCCCGCTGGGGGGAGCCGGGTAGTGACCGCCGTTGATTGTGTCGTCCTCCTCGGCGCCTATCTGCTGGGGTCGGTGCTTTTTGGAGTCGTTCTGGTTCGTGCCGTGAAGGGGGTGGACCCCCGAGAGAAGGGGAGCGGAAATCCAGGAGCGACCAACGTTCTGCGGCTCGCCGGAAAAGGCGTTGGAGCGGCGGCTTTGTTGCTCGATGCCGGAAAAGGTGGGGCGGCGGTCCTGCTGGCCCAGGCCACCACACCGGTGGGAAGTGCCCTCCCCGCTGCGGCGGCGGTCGCCGCCGTGCTGGGGCACGTCTTTCCCGTCTTCTATCGCTTCCGGGGAGGCAAAGGCGTGGCAACGGCGTTGGGAGGCTTTCTCGTTCTCAGCTTCCCACCCGTCGTCGCGGCTCTAGCCGTCTTCCTGGGAGTGCTGGGAGTGTTTCGTTTCGTCTCCTTGGCCTCGATGGTGGCGGCGGCGTCCTTCGTACCGGTGTCCATGGCTTGGGGAGAGCCGAGGACGGTCTCAGGGGCAGCGGTGGTCATTGGCCTCCTCATCGTGGCCCGCCATCATGAAAACATCTCCCGGTTGCGCCGGGGAGTGGAGCCCCGGCTGGGCGATCGGGGTTCGGGGCACGGTTGAGGTATTGGGCGCGAAAGTTGGTATAATGAAAGGTGTTGTACCTGAATGGGCGCGGGGACAGGTGCATTCCCACTCCTGATGTTCGAGTTGACATACCAAGAAGAAGGTAACGAGCGCGCGGTTCCCATCGATTTGGGAGGTGTGGTGCTGGGCCGCTCGCCCGATTGTGACGTCGTCATCAAAGACTTCGGCGTCTCCCGCCATCACGCCAAGGTCATCGTGGACGGCGGCCAGTGTCGTTTGGTCGACCTCAACAGCAAGAACGGGACCCACGTCAACGGAGTGCCGGTGCCGGAGGCGATTCTAAAAGATGGCGACCAGGTGGCACTCGGCAAGTTCGTCCTCCGTTTCCGACGCACACTCGACGAGAAGGTGGTGCTCGACGAACAGAAACCGCTGCTAGAAGAGGCGGGCACCGTCATTCGCAGTGTCGGGGAGCTTGAGAAGTACCTCGGCGTGGAGCCACCCTTGGCGCAGGGGCACACCCGGACACCCACCACCACCTCACGCACCGTCCCCGACTTCGAGGCGGCGGACATCAAAAGGAGCAATCACATCCTGCGGAGCCTCTCCGAGCTGGCCAAGGCACTCATTACCGCCCAGCCCGAAGAGGTGGAGGGCCGAGTCATGGACGCGGTATTCGAGCACATCCCGGCAGACCGCGGGTTTCTCATGTTGTTCGACGAGGAAGGCAACCTGAAGCCCCGGGTGGTCAAGTATCGTCACGGGGGAGAGGAAGGCAAGATTACTATCAGTAAGACGATCGCCGATCGAGTGGCCAGGGACCGCGTTGCCATCCTCACCTCGGACGCACAGGTAGATCCTCGCTTCGCATCCGGTGACAGCATTCGTTTCCACGGCATACGCTCCGCCATGTGTGCGCCTCTCTGGAAGGGAGACAAGGTCATCGGCATCATCCATATCGACTCTCCCATGGCCTCCAACACCTTCGGGGAAGCGGACCTGGAGCTGCTGTCCGCCCTGAGTCACTACGCGGCAGTGGCCATCGAGCAGGCCAGTCTCAACCGCAAAGTGCAGGAGGAGAAAGTCAGGAGGGAGCGTTTCGAGAAATATTTCTCGCCAGCGGTCGCCGAGCGCATTTTGTCGGAAGGAGAAAAGGATGTGCAGGAGCTCGAAGTCTCCGTGATCTTCGCCGACATCGTTGGCTTCACGCAAATAGCGGAGAAGATGGAGCCACCTGCGGTGGGCCAGCTTCTCAACGAGTACTTCTCGCGGATGGCCGACGTGGTGCTCGAATACGATGGAACTCTGGACAAGTTCATCGGAGACTGCATCATGGCGGTATTCGGCGCACCCTATCCCCAGGAGGATCACGCCGAGCGCGCTGTGCGGGTGGCTCTGGAAATGCGCAGGCGTCTCAATGAGCTGAACAAGGAGCTGGGTAAGGACCCGCCCATCGAAATGAGGATGGGGATCAATAGCGGAAAGGTGGTGGCCGGCCCCATCGGATCGCACAAGCGGAAGGAGATTACCGTGCTCGGCGATACGGTGAACATCGCTTCCCGCATCGAGTCCACGGTAGCCGAGGCCGGCCAAATCGTGGTGGGAGCCAGGACCCGTGAGCTGGTGAGGGATTCGTTCGAGGTCAAGGACTTGGGCACGGTTGCCCTCAAAGGGAAGAAGAAGGCGGTCCGAGTCTTTCAAATCCTCTCTGAGAAGAGCAGTGAAACCAAGATTTCGTAGGAGTTGAGGTATTAGGTGCGGTCGCCGAATCAGCCTGATAAGTCTGACAAGCCTGATAAGCTTGATAAGCCAGATAAGCCCGATAGGGGCCCGAATCGCTCGATTCGCCCGAATCGGATGAGGCGAGGAAAGATCCTCTACTCGCTGGTGCTGGTGATGATGCTGGCCGGGCTGGCACCGCTGCTGGTCACCAGCACCCTCCTCATCGAGCAGAACCGCGAGGCATTGGCCTTGTCGGAAGAGCTGCTTCAGCTCGACCAGACCCGCACCATCGCCAAGCAGGCGCGACTCTACCTCCAATCGATGCACGACCAGGTCGTCGGGATCGCGCAAGCCTTTGGCATCGGGGACAGCCCTGGGGTGGTGGCGGCGCGCATCTCGAGAGTGTCGGCGGGTGAAGATCTCATCGACTACGTTCAAGGTGGTAGCCACGTGCTGTCCATTACCGTCTACGACCCACAGGGGGAGGGGGCGTACGCGGGCTACGATCTGAGCGACGAACAGGTAGGAGAATACTTCCGCCGATCGTTTGTGGAAGGAATGTCCGGTCGGCATTACGTCTCACCTCCCTACGTTTCTGAGGCCATGCTCGATACCGTAGTCGTCGTCTCGGCCCCCATCATGGCCTCGGGAAACGTGGCCGGTGTCGTGTCAGTCTTGATCAGCCTGCAGCCGATACAAGAGATGGTGGAGGTGAAGAGCAACCTGGGGCGGGAAGTGTACGTGGTAGATGGCAGCGGACGACTCGTCGTGCATTCCAATCGGGAGACGCTTTTCACTCGCCCGGATTTCTCCGACAAGGTCATGGTGCGAGCCTTTCAAGAGTCCTCCGGATACGAGTCCCGGCTGGTGAGCTTCGAGCTTGACCGGGGTGAGCCGATGGTGGGCACCTACACGTCAATCGGAGATCGCAGCTCGGACGTTGCCTTCTTGCGAACTCTGGATTGGGGCGCCATCGTGCAGGCCAGGCAGGAAGACGTTTACTACGCGGTGACCGAGATGTCGCGCGGGAGCTATTGGGCGGTGTTCTACTCGGCCGTTTTCGCTGCCATCTTGGCATTCGTCTTTGCCGGTCGGCTCTCGCAACCGATCGCACGCCTGGCGGAGGGAGCTCGGCGACTGGCAGCCGGTGACTTCTCCCGAGATATCGAGGTGACCTCGCGGAACGAGATCGGTGAGTTGGCGGACACCTTCAACTTGATGAAGGCGGAGATCAAGAGCTACATCCAACGTCTTCAGAAAGCCGCAGAAGAGAACAAGCAGATGTTCATGGGGGCGGTGAGCTCCTTGGCAGCGGCCATCGACGCGAAGGACCCCTATACCCGCGGTCATTCTGAGCGCGTCTCCAATTTCGCGGAAAGGATAGCCAGCGAGCTGGGTCTGCCGGAGCGTGAGGTGGAAGTCGTTCGGATTTCGGCGCTTATGCACGATGTAGGCAAGATCGGAATCGAAGACAAGATTCTGGGCAAGGAAGGCCCCCTGACCGACCACGAGTACGAGATCATGAAGACACACCCGGTCAAGGGAGCGGTCATCATGGAACAAGTCCCGCAGCTGAAAGAAATGATTCCAGGTATGAAGTACCATCACGAGAACGTCAACGGTACCGGATACCCAGAGGGACTACGCGGAGATGAAATTCCTCTCACCGCCAAGATCGTTAGCGTGGCGGATTGCTTCGATGCCATGACCACCAATCGTCCCTACCAAAAGGCAATGGACATAACTTATGTGCTCGAGCGCATGCGCAGTTTCGTGGGGAAGAAGTTCGATCGGGAAGTGGTGGAGGCGCTCATCAAGGCTTATGAGGAGGGGTTGATTCGACCCAATATGCCGACTCGGCAAACGGTGTCTTTCGTCAGTCCAGAGCCGAAAACACCGGCGGTGGTTGCCACCGGGCATCGGCGTTGAGCGGCTCTGGAAGCGAGGAAGGAGTCTCATGACTTGCCGGACCCAACACCAGGTTCTGATTGCCGTCATTTCGCTGCTCATGACGGGAGCGGTTCAGAACGACGAGCAGATCAATCGGGCACTCAACATGTTCAATACCGCCAAGCGTCTTCACATGGAGGGGCGATTGGACGAGGCCATTAGAGAGTATGCGGCCGCTGCCGAGCTCGACGAAGAGAACCCGTGGATCTTCAACGCCCTGGGGTTGGCGATGACGGAGGCTCGAGACTTCAAAGGGGCGGAGAAGGCCTTTCGGAACGCCCTCCGGCTCAACTCCGAGCTCACCGATGTGCACAATAATCTGGGGGTTCTCTACTCGGAGATGGGACAGAAGGAGAAGGCTTTCGAAGAGTTCACCAACGTCGTTCGCAATCCGTCCTATCCCAGTCCCGAAAAACCACTCTACAACATGGGTGCCCTTTACTTCCGGGACCAGAACTACGAGTTGGCCCTGATGTACTATCGCCGGGCGATCGAAAAGAGACCCAAGTTCGCCATGGGCTATCGTGGTCTGGGCGAGGTTCACTTGGCCATGGGTGAACCCGAGATCGCCTTCGAGAACTTCGAAAAAGCGTTGGAGCAAGACCCGGACGACCTTCCCAGCCTCTACGAATTGGCGCGCCTCTACGACCAGAAGGGAGAAGTGGACAAGGCCCGCGAGTACTACCGCCGGGTGGTTCAAGCGGACCGATTCTCGCCTTTGGGAAAATTCAGTCTGGAGAGACTCGACGCCCTGGAACCAGGGACATA
>DATDRI010000097.1:0-1927 GCA_035291825.1 Vicinamibacteria bacterium
AGGGTCCGAGAAAGGCTTTCCGGCCGCTCGCCGGAAGCTGGAGAAAGACTTTCGGGAACGGCACGCTTTCTACGCACGCGTCGAAGGTCCCTTCGGTCCCGTTTACCTGGCATCGACGGCTCGTGGCCTGTGCCGCGTCAGCTTTCGAACCAACGAGCAGCAGTTCGCCGGCAGTCTTTTTTCTTTCGGGCTCTTGCCCGAGCACGACGAACGCCGCTTGAGCCGGGAGCGAACCGAGCTCGGCGAGTACTTGTCGGGCCGACGCAAGCGTTTTGGGCTTCCCATCGATCTCCGACTGGCCACGCCCTTTCAGCGCCGAGTGTTGGTCGAAACGGCTCGCATCCCATTCGGTTATTGCCTCAGCTACAGCGACGTGGCGCGCCGGATCGGTCGGCCCGAGGCGCGCCGGGCAGTGGGCGGAGCCCTCGGTAGGAACCCGATTGCCATCGTCGTCCCGTGCCATCGGGTGATTGCCGCCGATGGTTCCATCGGGGGTTACACGGGAGGGCTCGACGTCAAGCGCGCCCTCTTTCGAATCGAGGGTATCGAAATAGAAGGGCCCTAACCGTTCCGGCGGGGCCAGCGAGGACAGACATGAACGCCACGGATATCGGTTTTTTCCACGAACTACTTCGAGAGAAAAGAGAGAGCCTCATGGAATGGCTGTCCGAGGCTTCTCTGCTGGAGCCGCGCTCGGCGGACCAGCTGGAGAACCTGCAGCGCGCCCTAAAGCGCATCGAGGGGAACGGAGAGGTGCCCTGCGTCGCCTGTGAGGGCAACATCCAGCACGAGGTTCTCTTGGGAAGTCCCACCGCGACTCTGTGCCTGGAGTGTATGGGGGAGAGTGACTTGAGGAAGTTGGAAGACGATCTGCGAGTGGCACGGGAAGTGGATCGGTCCCTTCTTCCTCGACGCATTCCCTCGACCGAGTCCTATCACTTCGGCGTTCACTATCGGCCCTCGCGGATCTTGAGTGGGGACTTCTACGATTTTCTTGGTCAGCCGGACTCGAAGAAGGTGGGCCTCTTGGTGGGCGACGTGGCGGGGAAGGGAATACCCGCCGGTCTTCTGCGGTCCACCTTTCAGGCCACCTTTCGAGCGCTGAGCAGACTGGGACTCTCACCCGCCGAGCTTCTCGAAACCGCGAATCAGCAGCTCATGGACACGTCGCATCCCGGCCGCTATGCAACGGTCTTCTATGGCGTGTTGTGCTACCAGACAGGCTCGCTCGTCTATGCCAATGGGGGCCATAACCCGCCGCTCCTCCGGCGTGCCTCGGGTGAAGTGGAACTTCTGGGAGCGACCGGCATGGTGGTCGGAATCCTTCCCAAGGCCAAGTACCATGAGGCTTCGGTCACTCTGGAGGTTGGTGACGTTCTGACCCTCTATACCGACGGCGTGACCGAGGCAGAGAGTCCGTCCGGAGAGCCGTTCGGAGAGATGAGGCTGGCAGAGCTGGTCGGGCGTTCGCGGGACGAGTCGGCCCAGCAGGTGGCGAACCGGGCGGCGGCCGAGCTGGACCGCTTCGCCCCCGGAGAGCCGAGCGATGACCGCACCTTGGTTATTGGCCGCCGGCTGGCCTAACCTCAACAGATCATGTGGGAAGCGTTTTCCCGGCCGAGAAGTCTCGTCAAGCGGGCCCGGGTGAGACCGAGGTAACGGTTCACCGGATGACTGCGCCCCAGAAAATCGAACGTCGGGGCCGCCCGGGGATTCACTTTCTGAAGCTCTCGACGCAACGTTGGGTCGTCCGCGTCGACGCGCAATCCCTTGCGAAGCACCTCGACGGCGTTGGCTTTCTGGCCGGCCCGAAAGTGGACTCTGGCCAGATTGAGATACATCTCCGGATCGTAGGCGGCGGCACCTAGCGCTCGCTCACACAGCCTTCTGCCTTCTTCCAGCTTCCCCTCGGTGAGCGCCACCAACA
>DATDRI010000098.1:0-3913 GCA_035291825.1 Vicinamibacteria bacterium
ATCCCGACTCCGCCTTCGCGCAACCCCTGGCCGCTTGGGCGATGCTGGCCTTCTACTTGGGCACCACGGTGCGGCTGCTCGCCCTGTTTCACCCCGACTTCTACTATCCGGACGTCCGCACTCATTCCAAGTTCGTCTCCATCATTTGGACGGAGGGTTTGAGCGGTTTCTTCGGCGATCACATCGCCAACCAGCACCGTCACCTTCTGGGTCTACAGCGAGTAGGTGAGGACTGGCGAGCCTTCCCCTACCCTCCTCTCCTTTATCTCTTCGTCTATCCCCTGAGTCTCATCCGGCTTCCGGTCGAGGACTGGATGAAGATCGTGCCCACCACCTTGGCTGGCATCGAAGGTCTCATCGTCTACGTCATGGCACTACGCTTGAAGGCCTCTCCGCGTGCCGCGGTGGCGGCGAGCTGGTTTCACGCCAGCGCGCCGCTCCTCGCCTTTCGTCTCACCGTGGCCTCTTACGCCGCGCTGTTCGGGCATTTCTGGGACGTCCTGGTAGCACTCTATCTGCTCTATCGATTCGAGCAGATGGGGCGCGCCCGCGTGGGCGCGGGTCTGGCACTTCTGGTGGCGCTATCCATCCTCTCCTACGCTGGTAGCGTGCTGGTCCTGGGACTCTTCGTCCCGGCCTTCGCGGTGGCCGCCGGGCTTCACGCTCGAGAGCGCGCCACCGCCGGCAGCGCGGTTCGGGTGAGCCTGTGGGCTCTGGCAGGCGCTCTGTTCGCCATCGGCCTCTTCTACACTCAATACATACCGGAACTACTTCCCGGTCTAGTCGGTGACACGTCCGGGGTGGCATCGGCGGGAACTCTGATCGATCTTCGATTCACTCCCATGGCCGCCCTGAAGATGAGCGTCCACCGTCTCCTCCTCTTCTACGGTCCCGTTTTCGGTCCTCTGGTGTTCGCCGGGCTGTATTTTGCGCGCCGACACCTCTCTCACCGTCTGGGTTTCGCACTGGCGTGCGGCGCCGGGTTCACGTTTCTCGGGCTCAACGTTCTCCGTTCTGGTCTGGGCGCGACCCACATCTTTCAGTTCAGCAAGGACGACCTGGTCTTGTTGCCGCTGGCGGCGATCGTGCTGGGCAATCTCATCGACGTCGCGGCGAATCAAAAGCCATGGGGAAGAGTGCCTGCCGCGGCGCTCCTCTTGGGTTGGATGGGCTGGGGAGGATTCGCGCTGGCGCGGGACGTCCGATCACGGTTCATTCGGCCGGACTACCCTCCCGCCGCTTCGGCGAAAACCCTCCTCCTAGAGAATCGATGGAAGATCGCCGGTCGAACCGACGCCAATGTAGGGCGCCCAGTAATCCCGCATGATCCGATAGAGCAGATTGAGGCTATCGATGGAAGGGTCACAGCAGAGGACACGGGACCGATATGACACGTGCGAGTTCAGGTTATCATCATAGAAGAGCTCGTAGAGAGAGCTTTGATAGACGTCAATGTGAAACGAGGCGCGAGAGCCCTGGTAGTCGAGCTGTAGGAGATAGCGATCTTCGCTTCGAAGTTTTCGCTTCGTTTGCAGTATCGCGCCTCCCAGACCTAACTCCTTCAAGCGGGCCGGGCCGAGATCGTTGAGCTCGACGGGCAGCCCCGGGCCGAGCGTGACACGAAGGGAGCTGCGGCGGTCGGGGCCCGACCGTCTGGGAGGCGTGGCGAGTGCATCCGGGAGAGCACCTACCGGAGTCAGGGCTTGGAGCAACTCCCTACTGCTCATGGTCGTTCCACGGAAAAAGGAAACGAGTAAACGTTCGCGAGCTCACCGGTTTCACGCTCCCGTTCTTCCACCCGGAGCTCGTACGATCCCGCCCGGAAAGATCTGCTCGGCACGGTCAAGACGAACGTTCCCACGCCATCGAAGCTCTGCGCGTCTGGACTGAAGAAGAGACGGCGCCCCTCTTCGTTGCGCAGATCGAGCTGGTAGCGATAGCGATCGGGAGCGATGGGAGCGAAAAAAGTCAGCACCGTGCTCGCTCCGTTCGTTTCCACGCGAATCGTGGATTCGCCCGAACCGCGCTCCGTTTCGGAGGCGATGGGGATGGGCGGTGCAAGCAAACTGGGTTCGTTCCTGCCCACCAGTCCCAGGTAGGCCGGATAAAGGAGGACAAGCGCCAGGAGATAAGCCGGCAAGGGCCCCCTCATCCAGGCACCACCGCTGAGGCCCGCCCAGGCGACGGGGAGCCTCGCAGCCAGCGTTTCGAGAATCCAAGACCCCCCTTGCTCGTCTCGCTGAACCTTCTCCAGAGTGGACACGATTTGGCGACACTCCTCGCAACCGGCGAGGTGTGCCCGCAACGGGGTCGGTTGAGCTCCTTCCTCTCCGCCGGCGACCCGTACCAAGGCTTCGACGGAAAAGTGTTGTGTCTCCGGACGAGAGATCGAGAGGTAGGTCTGGACCAGCTCCCGGTTCTCCCGGACCAGCGCCTGACAAGCGCGGCAATCCTCCACATGCCCGGCTACCCGGGCCGCTTCTTCTTCGCCGAGAGCCCCCGCCGCGTACCACAGCAGGAGGGGCCGGTCGTCACAAATCCGAGCCTTTATATCCATCATTTACTCTTTCTTGGAACTCCAACGCATCGGGAGCCCAGCGCCCCATGTCCCCGGGGCGCTTGCCGCCTCTCTAGATGTAATGGTGGCGGCATGGGGGGCTTGGTTCCCCCTTTTCTCGCCCCAAAGGCCCTTCTCCATGGCATTCCCCGTGACTCGGGAGGGTCCTAACCCCGGTCAGCCCTTGGTCCCGAGCCTCTTCATGAGCCAGTCCCGGCAACGCCAGGCACGCGACTTGACCGTGCCCTCGGCGACTCCCAATTGGCGGCTGATCTCCTGATAGGGGATCTTGTGCTCGAAGATCATCTCGAACAACTGTCGGCAACCTTTGGGAAGCTGGGCCAGCACCTCGGCCGCCTGCTCTTCCCTTTCCGCTGCCGCCGCCTCCTGCTCCGGGCTGGGATTGGCATCCGGGAGATCGATCGAATCCAGGTCCACGGCGCTGAAACGAATCTTCTTGCGCAAGAACTCGATGCACGTGTACTTCGTAATCTGAAGGACGTACGTCTTGAGCGCCGAGCTCCCCCGAAACTTGCCGCCGGTGAGATTACTGAAGAGACGCTGGTGCACTTCTTGGAGGATGTCCTCTCGTTGCTGATGGAGCCCCCAGTGCCGGCTGCCCACAGCTCTTTCGATCCACCGGTTGACTTCCCGATAGGCTTCCGGGCGACCGTCGATGTAGTCCCGGATCAGAGATTCATCTTGATTCGATTTCAAGCCACCACCCTATAATGACGATTATCGGTAGCCCAGACGGGAGCCCTGTTGGTGGAGCGTCACATCCTTTGGAGATGAGCTTTGCCCCAAATCACTGACCCGCGCCGGCCCCTAAGTCTACAACCACTGCGAGGCCGCCGCATCCGAGGTGCCGGTCATTGACCCTGCTTAACAGGCGGAAAAGACCTCCCTTCTTCCTACTCCCGTTGGCCGTGGGACTAGCACTCGTCCCCCATAGCCTGACGGAGTCGCCCCTTCCGCAGGGGGTGAGTGCGTCACGGTTGAACGAGGCCGTCCCGACCGCCGATGAACGTCTGCTCCGGCTTTCCGGCTTGGGGCGGTTTGCCGAAGTGCTGGAGCTCGGCAGGTCGCGTTTGGCGAGTGGACCAAGAACTTGTCTCTTGGCCGAGCTCACTGCCCAGTCCGCCGAGCGCACCGGCCGGCTGAACGAGCTCACCGTGGAACTGCAAGAAGCGCTGCGACAAGACATGGATGACGATATTCTCTTGATGGCTCTTGCTATCGCGCTGCGGGAGCAGCAGGCCTACGGGCGCGCACGGAACCTGCTCGCTCTGGCGATCCGACGGGGGGCTCCGTGTCCCGAGGCTTATCTAGACTTCGTGGAGCTCAGCCGAAACC
>DATDRI010000099.1:0-4602 GCA_035291825.1 Vicinamibacteria bacterium
ACGCTGCTTACGCTCCTTTCGATTCTGGTCGCCTTCGTCCTATTCGGATATCTCTCCGCCATCCGTCAGGCTCTGGCGCAGGGCGTGGACGTTGCCGGCGCGGATCGCCTGGTGGTCCGGCACAAAGTCTCCATCATCCAGCTCCTTCCGGAAAACTACGAGTGGCAGATAGAGCAGATACCCGGGGTCGCAGAAGCGGTGCACGCGACGTGGTTCGGCGGCATCTACCAGAAGCCCTCGAACTTCTTTCCCCAGTTGCCGGTTAAACCCGAGGAATATCTTCGCATGTATCCGGAGTTCCTCCTCTCCGCCGAAGAGAAGGCCCGCTGGCTGGAGACTCGCACCGGTGCCGTTGTCGGGCGTGCCACCGCCGAGCGGTTCGGCTGGAAGGTGGGAGATCGCGTTCCCATTCAAGCTACCATCTGGACCCACGGTGGGGGGAAGAAGACCTGGGAGTTCGATATCGTGGGGATCTACGACGGCGCGGAGCAAGGAACGGACACCACCGCCTTTCTCTTTCGCTGGGACTTTTTCGACGAGGCCCGGGACTGGGGAAGGGGGGAAGTGGGCTGGTACGTCGTGCGGGTCGCGGACCCGGATCAAGCCGTCGCGGTCGCCCGGCGCATCGACGAGGAGTTCGCGAACTCTCCCGCCGAGACCAAGGCAGAGACGGAAGGCGCCTTCGTGCAGGCCTTCGCGGAACAAGTGGGGAATATCGGCGCCATCATGGTCGCCATTCTCGCCGCGGTCTTCTTCACCATCCTCTTGGTCGCCGGCAATACCATGGCCTACTCCGTCCGCGAGCGCACCGGGGAGCTGGCCGTATTGAAGGCGGTGGGGTTCACCGATGGTCAGGTGCTCGGTCTCGTCCTCGCCGAAGCCTTGGCTCTCGCCAGCCTGGGGGGGCTGCTAGGTCTGGGACTGGGCTGGTTTCTGATCTCCCTCGGGGATCCGACCCACGGTGCCTTGCCCATCTTCTACTTCCCGTCCCGGGACATCGTCATCGGTGCGGTGCTGGTGATTGCGCTCGGGGTGGCGGCCGGCATCCTCCCCGCGCTTCAGGCGAGCCGGCTGCGCATCGCCGACGCGCTGAGGAGACTGTAGGCGATGACCGGCCTCTTGAACTGGCTTGGGCAGATCGCCTCGCTCACTCACTTCAATCTCAAGACCATCTGGGACCGGACGGGCTCGACGGCCGCCGCCCTCTTCGGAATCGCCGGCGTGGTGGCGGTTCTGGTGGCGGTGCTCTCCATTGCCCAAGGATTCCGCCACGCCATGACCGTGTCCGGCTCTCCCGACACCGCGATCGTTCTCCGCAGCGGCGCGGACAGCGAGATGATGAGCGGTCTGGGCGGGCCGACCACACGCATCATCGCCGAGATGGAGGGCGTGGCGCGAGGAGTGGGAGGGCCCTTGGCCTCGGCGGAGCTCTTCGTGGTGATCAATCTTCCCAAGCGTAACACCGGCACCGACGCCAACGTGCCGCTGCGCGGCGTGGAGCCTCCGGCCTTCGAGGTGCGAAACGAAATGGAGATCGTCCAGGGGCGCCTCTTCCAATGGGGGCGGAACGAAGTCATCGTGGGCGCTGGGGCCGCCCTCGAGTTCGAGGGTCTCGATGTGGGCTCCAAGCTCCAGGTGGGAAGGAACGAGTGGACGGTGGTGGGGATCTTTACCGCCAACGGAGGCATCGCCGAGTCCGAGATCTGGACCGATGCCGCGGTGCTTCAGCCAGCCTACCGTCGTGGGAACAGCTTTCAGGCGGTCTACGCCAAGCTAGAATCGCCCGGCGCTTTCCAAGCCTTCAAGGATCGGCTCACCACCGATCCCCGACTCAACGTCCAGGTCGTGCGTCAACCCGACTATTACGCGGAGCAGTCGACCATGGTCACCAACCTCATTACCGGACTGGGAACCCTGGTGGCCGGTCTGATGGGGGTGGGCGCGGTCTTCGGAGCGCTGAACACGATGTACACCGCGGTCTCCTCCCGGACCCGAGAGATCGCCACCCTGCGGGCTCTCGGCTTCGGTGGGACGCCGGTGGTGATCTCGGTGCTCCTCGAGTCTCTAGTGCTCTCCCTGGTGGGAGGCAGTTTGGGTGCGGGGCTGGCCTATGTCGCCTTCGACGGGTTTCGCGCCGCCACCATCAATTGGCAGAGTTTCTCCCAGGTGGCTTTCGCGTTCGCCGTGACGCCGGCGCTTCTGATCCAGGGAATCCTCTTCGCTGCATTGATCGGCCTGGCGGGAGGACTCTTTCCCGCCATACGCGCCGCCCGCATGCCGGTGGCGACGGCGCTGAGGGAGTTCTAGGCCGCCGGCCAAACCAGGGCCAGGGTGACTGGCGTTCTATGTCCGATCGTACGGTTTTTCGCTGTACCAAAAGACCAGAATGAACTCGAAGACCTCGTCCGGGTAGTCCTCCGGTAGGGGCGGCAGGACGGCGCGGCGCAGGGCCTTCTCGGCGGCTTCGTCCAAGGCGGGGATGCCCGAGGAAGCGTTGATCCGGAGCTCGAGGATGTCCCCGTTCCGGCGGATCGAGACCTCCAGCGCGACGTGCCCTGCCGAAAACTCCTCCGACTCCGGCACGGTCCACTGGCGTTGCGCCTCGGCGGTCATCCTTTGAATCCAGGGCTGGATGTCGGCCCCCTGGCCGTCGTAGTGAACGGTGGTGGCGAGCTCGGGACCCGAGGGTCGATAGCGCGCCAGGTTGTCACGATACGACGCGGCGAGTGCTCTCTCCTCCTCGGTGGTAGCGATCGCCGCCAGGCGATCGCCGACCTTCTTCGCTTCATCGTGTTGATTCAGTCTTAGAAAGATGTGGCCGGTGTTGAGCCAGTAGGTGACGTTTCCGGGCTCGAGCGCAACCGATCGGCGGGCGAGGTCGAGGGCCTCTTCGAGATGGTCGCCCCGCCTCAAATACTCGTAAGCGAGCTGACCGTAGCCGGGTCCGAAGGTGGGATTGATCTCCACCGCTCGCTTCAAAGACCTTTCCGCTCTGGCCCAGGCATCCGTGTCTTCCACGTTCTCGGTTGCCAGCACGGCATAGTAGTAATGAGAGATATAGCTTCGAGACCCGGAATCGACCGCCCCGGCGAACCAACGCTTCGCCTCTTCCGCATCCTGGCGGTAGAAGTGTAGGAAGCCCATCGTCTCTTGGGCCAAGGTATTCTTCGGATCGAGCCGCAGGGCCTCTTCGAGGAGCGGCAGCGCGGTTTGTGGATGGCCGCCGGCGGCCAAAAAGCCGGCCCGCATCGCGGCGGAGTCTGCCGGCGATAGCTCTCGCGCCGAGTAGGTTTTTTCATCGATCTGAACCGGAGCGTCCATCTGCAACCGGCGGAGACGGTTGGAGCGCACGTAACTGCGGAGCGCTTCCTCGAGCTTTCTCAGATCGCCGAATGCGCGTCGGGCGGCCTCCACCGAATCCACCTTCTCGCGCACCAGCCTCAGATACTCCGCGGCCGCCGCTTTGGCCTTGCCCGTCTCGTCGCCGAGCAGAATGTAGTGAACGAGGGCCCACGATTGGGGGTAGAAGACGGAGACTTTGTCGGGGTCGGTGTCGTGAGGGTTTCCCTCCATCCCGAAGAGCACCTCCAACGGCAGCATGCTCTTCCGTTGGAATACCCGGAAGCCGGTGGGGAGGCCCATCTCCACGGTGTCTCCTTCTATGACCGTGTGTCCCCAGAACTCGGCCAAGCCCTCGTTCATCCAGGCCGGGGTCTCATCGAGGCTGCGGTTCTTCAGTAGATGGAAGTATTCGTGGTAGATGAGCTGGTAGCGCGCCTGGGTACGGCCATCCAGTCGCACCAGGACGAAGTGTTTGTCGAAGCCAGGCTGGAAGATGCCGTCGGGGCGAGAGCCTTCCCGCTCCCAGTATTCGGGCAGCAGCTCTTTGAGACCCTCTTCGTCTTTGACGGCCAGGACGACGACCGGCTCGAATTCATCGCGGTCATCCTCGAGCGCTTTGAGGAAAACGGCCCGAATACGCTCGAAGTCACCTGCCGCGCGCCGAGCGCTGTTCTCGCCGGCATTGCTCACGACCAGGAAGTGAGGGCTGCGCACCTCGAGCCAACGGTCTTCCTTCGGGCGACTCTCCTGGGAGGCCGCGGTGAGCCCCGCTGGGAGCAGGGCGAGGAGCAAGGCGGATACCCGGGTGCGAGCCTTCCTCGTCATCGACGTCTCCTCGTCATGCTCTCCTCGGAGAATCGGAAGGAGCGGTGCATGCGCGTCCTCTATACTCTCGGGTCCAGTGAATCGTCAAGTCGGGGTGCCTGTGGTCGTCGGTTTTGACCGGACTCCTCGGCTTGATAATCTGGTGACCGTGAGACTTTCTCTCTTCTGGGTCTCGACCTGGGTGCCTCTCCTGGGCTTTCAGGTCGAGAATTCCTCTCTGCAGAATGCTTTCGCCATCCGGACCGCCTTGGTGTCGGTGACTGATGAGCAGGGCGTCCCGCTTCAAGGGCTGGGACTGGAGGATTTCGAGATCGCGGAGACGGGGGTACGCCGCGACGTGGTGGAAGTGGTGGGGGACGGCGCGGGGCACGAGATCTTCCTTCTCGTCGATACCGGCGCCGGCTTTCGGGAGGGCATCCCATCCCTCCGCAAGGG
>DATDRI010000100.1:0-5026 GCA_035291825.1 Vicinamibacteria bacterium
GTTCAACGTCCGCAAGAAACTGGTCAAGTTGGTGCGCGAGGAGATCAAGAACGCCAAGAAGGGACGGGAGGCCTTCATACACCTGAAGCTCAACAACCTCACCGATCCCAAGATGATCAAGCTTCTCTACGAGGCGTGTGACGCCGGCGTGAAGATCAAGTTGAACGTGAGGGGTATGTTCTCGCTGCTGCCCAACGAGCCGGAGCGGAGTGACAATATCGAAGCGATGGCCATCGTGGACAAGTACCTCGAGCACTCCCGCATCATGGTCTTCTGTAACGGTGGCGCCCCCAAATACTTCCTCTCGTCGGCCGATTGGATGCCGCGAAACCTCGATGGTCGAGTGGAGGTGGGCGTTCCGATCTACGACACGTCGCTGCAAGCGGAGCTGCGAGCGTTCCTCGACCTCCAATGGAAGGACAACGTCAAGGCAAGGATTCTCGACCAGAATCTGGAGAACCGTCACCGCCGGACGTCTTCGTCCGAGCCGGTGAGGGCCCAGGTCGCTTTTCGCGACGTCTTGCAGGAGAAGCACGGGCCGAAGAAGGGGGCACCCGAGGGCAGCCACCCCGCCAAGCGAGAGGTGACGAGCGATAAGCGACCGGTCACCCTCCCCTTCGACCCCAAGAAACGGCTAGGGCAGCCCTCCCCCTAGCTCCCACGGCGTCAAACAACCTGAACTCCACGGGATGGAACTCCGGCTCATGGATCTCTTATAGAATAACGGGAGGAAAATGATGGCGAAGTTTCTGCTTTGGCTCATTCTCTTCGTTCTTTGTTGGCCGATTGCGCTGCTGGCCCTGGTTGCCTATCCGTTCGTCTGGCTATTGCTTCTTCCCTTCCGGCTGATCGGCATCGCGGTCGACGCGGTGCTCGATCTCCTGCGGGCCCTGCTTCACTTGCCGGCGCGACTGCTGGGGGCCAGAGCCTGATGTAGGACAACAGCTCCATGGAGCGTTTTCCTCGCCCGCTTGGTCGGTTCTTGTCTCTTCCCTGCTGGCTCTGAGCGGCTGTGCCGATCGGCCGCCTAACGTCATTCTGATTCCTCTGGATACGGTCCGTGCCGATCACCTGAGCGTCTACGGCTACCAGCGTTCGGGTAAGCCGACCACGGAGAGTCTGGCCAAAGTGGCCAGGTCGCGGTTCTTGGTAGCGGTCAGGAACACATCGACCGCGTCGGGCTGCGGGCTCCGGCAACACAGGAGCAGGGAGCCGCACGCGACAAGGATCTTCTTCACGAACAGGGCGCGCCGAGCTCACTCCGCCCGCAGAATGGCCAGGGGTTTGTTCCGAAGAATGTCCAGGGTGGTCGCCATGCCGACGATAGTCACTCCCAGGGCGGTGAGAGGAATCGCGTACAGGCTCCATGCGAGGTTCGGCTGCCATGGGACATCGAACAGGTGCTCGCACAATACCCAGGTCAGAAGCGGCGCTCCCAAGCCGCCCACCGTCCCGGCGAGCGCACCGAGTGTCCCGTACTCGAGGAGGACCATCCTCCGCACCGTTTTTCCACTGGCGCCCAGCGTCCTCAGGATCGACGCTTCGTATTGGCGTTGGAACTTGGTCATGGCGACCGATCCCACCAGAATCATCACTCCGCTTATGAGAGCGATGGCCCCCACCAGAGTGACGGCGAGCGCCAGCTTCTCGACGACCCCGTGGAGCGTGAGCAGGATGTCGCGCAGATCGACAATCGATACGTTGGGGAACTCCGCAACGATATCGCGCTGCAGCTTGGCTCGCGCCAGCGAGTCCAGGGGGGCCTTCACGAATCCGAGGAACGTATGGGGCGCGTTGGCGAGCGCTCCGGGACGAAAGACGAACATGAAACCCCCGTTGCGCGCGTCGTCCCATTCGACGTCCCGAATGCTGGTGACGCGGGCACCAACCTCTCGCCCCAGGATGTCGAAACGCATCATATCGCCAACCTGAATGCCGACGTCCTCCTGGAAATCGTCTTCGATCGAGACCTCCGCCTCGCTGGAGGGAGTCGGATCCCAGAAGCGACCTTCCAGAATGCGCTCGTTGGCCTCCAAGTGATCCCGATAGGTCACCGTGAACTCACGACGCAGCCGGCGCTCTTCTCGAACCTCTTCATAGCCCTGAAGCGTGACGTCGCGGCCCTGAACGCCGGTCACCCGGGCACGAAGCACCGGAACCATGCGGACTTCGCGGGCTCCCAGCGACATCAAACGCTCCTCGGCCGGTGTGACCTGATCCGGTTGCAGGTCGACCAGGAACATGTCCGGGGCATCGTCTTCCAGCTCCATTCTGAACTGCTCCAGGAGGTTCGCCTCGATGCCACGAGTGCCGAGTATGAAGAACGTGCCGAGCCCTACGGCAAGCAGGATCATGCGGGTCTGGTTTCCCGGCCGGCTCAAACCGAGAACTGCGTGTCGGAAAGGAAACGAACCCTTCCTCCCCAGGGGCTCGATGGCGCGGACCAGCAACATACCGGTCAGGTGAAGCACCACCGCCACCACCGCGAAACTGGTGGTCACCATGAGACCCACCTCGAAGTCGCCTGCCTGCCAGCTCGCCAAGGCGATGAGGGCGATCAACACCGCCCCCGCGGCGGCCAGCTCCCAAACATCGATGGTCCCCAGCCGGCCTGTTTGCTTCCCGCTAGCCGCCGGACGGTCCATCTGTTGCCGGAGCAGGAGCAGCGGCTTGATGCGCCGCGACTCCATCAAGGGAATGAGCGAAAAAAGGACCGACACCAGAACTCCGATACCGACCCCCTGCAACACCGCCGACCAAGTAATTCCGTAGCCCTCCATGCTCAGTCCCACCACCACACCGGGAGGAACCGACTCCACGGCGAGATGGGCGAGACCAAGACCGAGTACGCTTCCCCCCAGGCCTAGGCCCACGACTTGAATCAGATAGACACCGAAGATCTGCTTGGTGCTCGCGCCGACGCACTTGAGAATGGCGATGCTCTTGAGCTTGCGGCGCATGAAGACCCCAACCACGCTCCAAATCCCGATCCCACCCAGAATCACGATCACGAAACCCACCAGACTCAGGTAATCCTCGGCGCGGCCCAGACGCCGGCCGAGCTGATCCCCTGTCTCGCGGTAGGAACGCACGGATACGTACTCCCTCCGCAGAGCCTCGGTTAGAGTGCCTATCAACGGATCGATGCTGGCCTCGTCGGTGCGAAGAAGAACCTGATAACGCACCCGACCGCCGACCCCGAGGAGCTCTGATCTGACGAGATCGTCGTAGTCGACGAGGACGCGCGGACCGAACCGGAAGACGCCCAGCGGTTGGCCGGGCTCTTTCACGATCACATCGCGCACCGTGTAGACTTGGCCGCCGATCGCGACGCCGTCACCTACTTGGATACCGAGTCGAGTCAGAAGCTCGGGACGAACCAGCGCACCGCGATTCTCGAGCAGGTGGTGAGAGTAGGGTCGGCCGCTCTCCAGCACGAGATCTCCGTACAGCGGAAACGCTGGCTGGAGGGCCCGCAACTCGATCATGGTGGCGATCTCCTTGTCCTCATCTGCGGGCGCCGTCATGGTCATGGTCTCGATCGACTCCGTTCGTGCCGTCACCGGAAAGGCCGCGAGGCTCTGATCCATAATGGCTCTCGTGCCGTCATCCCAAGGGCGGTCACTCTGAACGATCACGTCGGCGGCAGTCAGGGTCTTGGCTTCCTGAACCAACGTGGCGCGAATGTTCTGGACTACCGAGCGAAGAGCGACTATGGCGGCGACACCGATGGCGACACAAATGAAAAAGAAGACCAGGCGCCTCCAGGAGGCTCGCATCTCACGGCCCGCCATGCGGAAAACGAAGTTCATGATGGGCTGCTCGCCGTCACGCGGGGTTTGGCACGCGTTTCTTTGTCCCCGGAGATCTCTCGAAGGCTATCCACCTGGCCGCCCCGCAGCGTCAAAATGACGTTTCCTCTTGCGGCGAGCGCCGCGTCATGGGTAGCGAGAACGATGGTGGTCTTTCGCTTCCGGTGCACGTCCACCAACAGATCGATGATGTGCCGCCCATTGGCGCTATCCAGGTTCCCGGTCGGCTCGTCGGCGAGGAGGATCGCCGGGTCGTTGGCAAGCGCCCGGGCGATGGCCACCCGCTGCTGCTCACCACCAGACAGCTGGGAGGGATAGTGATGCTTCCGATCGGACAGTCCCACTTCGTCCAGAAGGCGGTGTGCTTTTTCGGCCGGTCTCGGCGCTTCGGCGAGCTCCATCGGCACCAGGACGTTTTCATAGGCGGTGAGCGAGGGAATGAGATGGAAGAACTGAAAAACGAAACCGATCTTGTCGCCGCGCAAACGAGCCAGGCGGTCTTCGTCGAGGGCGGTGAGATCTTCTCCGTCGATGATGACGCTGCCTGCGGAAGGGGCATCCAGGCCGGCAATGAGGCCCAGCAAGGTGGATTTTCCGCTACCGGAGGGACCCACCACGGACAGAAACTGTCCCGAGGGTACGTTCAGGTTCAGAGTGTCGAGGATCGTCAGCTGCTCGGAGCCGCTGGTAACGATCTTGGAAACGTCTTTCAGCTCGATCATGGGACGGGGACGGGCTCGAGCAGCGGTTGGAGAAACGGCCAAATGGTATCGGCCATCCGGCGGGCACCCTCCTGGTTGGGATGGATGCCGTCCCGCTGATTCAGTTGGGGATCACCGGCCACGCCCTCCAGCAAGAATGGAAGAAATGTCACGTCGTGCTCCTCTGCCAGATCCGGAAAGACCTTTCGGTACTCCGAAGTATACGCCGTCCCCATGTTCGGTGGCGCCTCCATCCCCGCCAAGAGCACCGCGACCTCTCGCTCACCGGCGCGCTCGATGGTGGCCGCCAGATTGCGCTTCATCTCCGGGGGGGGAAGTCCGCGCAGACCGTCGTTTCCACCCAGGGCGAGGATCAGAACGCGCACGTCGCCCTCGAGGACCCACTCGATCCTGCTCAGGCCGCCCGCGGTGGTGTCCCCCGAGACACCCGCGTTGACGACCTCGAAAGAGTAGCCCTCCTGATCCAACTTCTGCTGGAGAAGCGCCGGGTAG
>DATDRI010000101.1:0-3809 GCA_035291825.1 Vicinamibacteria bacterium
GGCCTACTTCAACGACAGTCAACGCCAAGCGACCAAGGATGCCGGAACCATTGCCGGGCTGAACGTGAAGCGCATCATCAACGAGCCGACCGCCGCGGCGCTCGCCTACGGTCTGGACAAGAAGAAGGACGAGACCATCGCCGTCTACGACTTCGGCGGCGGTACGTTCGACATTTCCATCCTGGAGGTCGGCGAAGGCGTGGTCGAGGTCAAGGCGACCAACGGAGACACTCATCTGGGCGGCGACAACATCGACCAACGGATCATCGACTGGATAGTGGAAGAGTTTCGCCGTGACCAGGGCATGGACTTGTCCAAGGACAAGATGGCCCTGCAGCGACTGAAGGAGGCGGCCGAGAAAGCTAAGATCGAGCTGTCCACCGTCCTGGAATCGGAGATCAATCTCCCCTTCATCACCGCGGATAGCTCTGGCCCCAAGCATCTGTCACTAAAGCTGACGCGGTCCAAGCTCGAGCAGTTGATAGAGGACCTGCTCGAGCGGAGCCTGGCACCCTGCCGACAGGCCTTGAAGGATGCCGGCCTCGAGGCGCGCCAGATCGACGAGATCGTACTGGTGGGAGGAACGACGCGAATCCCTCGCGTTCAGAAAATGGTCCAAGACCTTTTCGGGAAAGAGCCCCATAAAGGGGTCAACCCGGACGAGGTTGTGGCGGTGGGAGCAGCCATCCAGGCCGGAGTATTGAGCGGGGACGTCAAGGACATTCTCCTGCTCGACGTCACCCCTTTGTCACTAGGAATCGAAACCCTGGGCGGAGTCTTCACCAAGCTCATCGATCGCAACACGACGATTCCCGTCCGGAAGAGCGAGGTGTTCTCCACCGCCGAAGACAACCAGCCGAGCGTCGAGGTTCACGTTCTCCAGGGTGAGCGCGGAATGGCCAGAGACAACCGTTCCCTCGGACGTTTCCACCTCACCGGAATCCCCACCGCCCCACGGGGCATGCCGCAAATCGAGGTAACGTTCGACCTCGATGCCAACGGAATCGTCAACGTCTCGGCCAAGGATACCGCCACCGGCAAGGAACAGGCCATCACCATCACCAGCTCCAGCGGACTCAACAAGGAAGAAGTGGAAAAGATGGTCAAGGACGCCGAGACCCATCGCGAAGAGGACAGGAAAGCCCGCGAGCGGTCCGAGGCACGGAATCGGTTGGATGCTCTGGTCTATTCGACGGAGCGAACTCTCAACGAAAACCGCGAGAAGATCGAGCCGAGCTTGGTGAGCGAGGTGGAGACAACTCTGGGGAACGCGAAACAAGCGCTCCAGGGCGACGACACCGAACGAATCAGGAAGGCGGAAGAGCAGGTCAACGAGGTGGCACGGCGGGTGGCGGAAACGCTATACGCGAAGTCTACAGCCAAGCAAGGTCAGAACGGCTCCGTTCCGACCGATCCGGCGGGCGACGGCGAGGTGGTGGACGCCGAGTATCAGGACGTCGTGTAACACTCGCTTACCCTCGGCGAGAAAGAAAGGCGAGGCCAGCATGGGCCGGCCTCGCCTTTTTGTTGCGCGGTTGAGCACCGCGACGGGTTGACGACCTACCGACTACCGGAAGACGTCGGGCTGGTCCCCACGGCTTGGTCTTCGGTTTCCACCACGTGGGTGAGCGTGCCGATGCCTTCGATGGTGGCCACTACCTTGTCGCCCGGCTTGAGCCAGATTTGCTCCGGCCGCACGCTTCGCGACATCCCGGTGCCGGCGGGGCTTCCACCGGCGATCACGTCTCCCGGCTCCAGGGTGATGATCTTGGAGCCATACTCGATGAGCTCGTAGATGTTGTGGATCATGTCGGTGGTACGGGAGTCCTGCATCACCTGGCCGTTGACCGTCAGCTTCTGGCCGATGTCCATGGGATTCTCGATGAACTCCGCCGGAACAACGAAGGGCCCCAACGGGGCATACGTGTCATGCCCCTTGCCGATCAACCAGTCCGATCCGCCGCCGAACCCGCCTTCTGGGCGGCCGCCGCGGTCGGACATGTCCAGCTCGATGGTATAGCCGAAGATGTAGTTCTTCGCTTGATCGGCGGTTACGTGCTTGGCCGGCTGGCCAATCACCACACCCAGCTCGCACTCCCAGTCGAGCTGTTCACGCCCCTTGGCCATCACGATGGGCTCCCCGTCGCCGATGACCGAGGTGGGAGGCTTGTGGAAGAGATAGGCTATGCCACGCTCCTTCCGCCTCGCCTCGGCGGCGGCGGCTTGCTCCGCCGGAGTGCCCATCTCCCCAACGTGTCCGTAGTAGTTCCCCGCCGCATTCAAGATCTTGCCGGGATAGAGGATGGGGGCCAGTGTATCGACCTCACCGAGCTGGTGTACCCAGGACGGCCGAGCGGTCCCCTCTACCAGATTCTCTTCGAGGAGGTGGTTGACGATCTGGTAGATCCGGTTGTTCAAACCCAACTGGTAACGAGCGGCGAGCTCTTTCATGTCGGCGGGCATGGTGATGTGGCCCTGTCGAGACTCGCGCTCGAAACGCCCATTGGCGGCCTCCAGCTCCACGACAATTTGATCGCGAAGGACGAGGCTCAGTGTCGGCTGACCGTCGACGTCGAAAGTCCCGAACTTGAACGGCTCGGCAACCTCCAAGCTGGGCGGAACCAAAGTGAATGTCGTGGGCGGCAACGCGGTCTCGGGAACAACGGTATGTCTCAGCTCGCCGATCCCTTGGATGCTCGCGACAATCTGGTCACCGGGCTTCAGGTAGGGGACCGGCGCGTCGCGGACCGTCAGCGAGGCGGCGGTTCCCGCCGAGCTGCCGCCCGCCACGATGTCACCCGGCTCCAGCGTGAGGACCCAGGATCCGTACTCGACGAGCTCGTAGATGTTGTGGATCATGTCCGTGGTGCGGGCGTCCTGCATCACTTGCCCGTTGACCGTCAGCTTCTGCCAGATGTCCATCGGGTTTTCGATGAACTCCGCCGGCGTGATGTAGGGGCCCAGGGGCGCATGCGTGTCATGCCCCTTGCCCATCAGCCAGTCGGATCCGCCAAAACTATCGTCGCCCCGGCCACCCCGGGAGGACATGTCCAGCTCGATGGTGTAGCCGAAGATATGGTCTTTCGCCTGCAGGGCGGTGACGTGCTTGGCCGGTTGGCCGATGACCACACCCAGCTCGCACTCCCAATCCAGATCGGGACGGCCCTTAGGCATGACGATGGGATCGCCGTTGCCGATCACCGCTCCGCGGACGGTCTTGATGAAGAGGTAGGGCATTCCCCGCTCTCGCCGCCGCTCCTCCGCGATCTTGCGCTGTTCCTCGCGCGGTAGTGACTCCGAGATGTGCCCGTAGTAGTTAGCCGCGGCGTTCAGGATCTTGTTGGGATACATGATGGGCGGCAAGGTGCGAACGTCTCCGACGCTGTGTACGTACCAGGCCCTACCGCTTCCCTGCAAGAGGTTCTCTCCGACCACATGGTTGACAATCTGGTAGAGACGGCTCTGCAGGTCCAGGTGATAGCGAGCGGCGAGCTCCTTCATGTCCGCCGCCATGGGGATTTCCGCGTAGCGAGCGCTGCTCTGGAGATCCCGATTGGCTGCCTTGAGCTCCACCACGAATTGGTCACGCAGTACCAGGCCCAGGGTGGGCTCGCCCTGGATCTCGAAGGTGCCCAGCTTGAACGGCTCCGCGACTTCCTGGGACGCCGCCGGACCAGCGAAGACCACCATCGTCAGAAGTACAATGCCGGCCAAGAGATATGACAATCGACTCATCGTTTTTCCTCCACTTGTTTCCAGTGTTTCCGGTGCACAGGCACCGAAGACTTCACCAGGCCACACTTTTCATG